>JAZNSU010000145.1:0-4909 GCA_045591385.1 Eubacteriales bacterium | reverse complement strand
CAAATATCTTCTTCATCCGAAAGCGCGGAACCGCCCGTGGTAAATTCCCCGATCGATGCTCCGCTTACCGATGAAGAACTGTTCACCGGCAGTGCTTTTATCGGCAACAGTTGCGTGGAACGATTGTTTGTCCAGGGCTATGGCTTGCAAGCCGATTTTCTGTCGGGCGTCGGGCTCACCGTTCATTCGGTCTTTACCGATCCTCCCGCGCGACTGGATCGCACCGTTACCGACCTGTTGGCCGACGGTCGGCAGTATACCCGCATTTTTATCCTGTTCGGAATCAATGAGGTGGGTACCGATCCGGCTCTGTTTATTGAAAAATACGGACAGTTGATCGATCATATTCAAGCGTACCAACCCTCGGCGCAGATCTATGCGCAGGCCATTTTGCCGGTTACGCGTGCGGCACATGAGCGCAATGTGTATCTGGTCAACAACGATAATATCCGCATGTTTAATCAACTGATTTTGGACTTGACCGCTCAAAAACAGGTCTATTTTATCAATACTTATGAAGCGTTGGCTGATGCCGAAGGGTTTTTGCCCGATGACGCGTCGAGCGACGGAATCCATCTGTCAAAAGACTATAATCAAGTATGGATCAATTATTTGAAGGAGCATGTAAAATGAAACGTATCATATCGGTAATTCTTCTTTCTGTGTTCATGTTGGCATCCTGCGCCCCCGCCGTGATCGAAGTGGATGTGACCGCTTCGGCCTCTCTGCTCCGTGGCGGCGTGACCTTTGTTGATATTATGAGCGATATGGATACCGCCGGCATCTGCCGCATCCTGACTCTTTCGCAGGATGATGTGGTACAGGCATCAGGATATGTATCAACCGGCGCTACTGCTGAAGAACTTTTCGTGATTGAAGTTCAGGAAGGGAAGGCCGATACGGTACAAAAAGCCATCGATGCCCATATGGACTATATGATCAAAGGTTATTCCGACTACGGCCCGCAAGAGGTTCCTAAACTAAAAAATGCCGTGCGTGAAAGGCACGGGAACTATATCTTTCTCTGCGTTTGTAGCGATCCCTCGCAGGCCAAAACCCTGATTGCGCAGATCGTAGGAAAATAATAAAAGGAGGCCGGATGATTGGTATTCTCCAGCTTAATCTTCTTATTTGCATATCTTCCTCTCGTGCTGGGAATCTATTATCTGGTGCCCCGTCGTTTTCGTAACGCCTTTTTACTGGTCGCCAATATCATATTCTATGGATGGGGAGAACCCGTATACATTCTGCTGATGGGCGTTTGTACCGCTATTAACTTCCTGTGCGGTTATCTGATTGATAAGTACCGTCAAGATACCCGCAAAGCCAAGTTGTTTCTGGTACTGTCCATCGTGGCCAGCATAGGCCTCTTAGCAGTCTTTAAGTATACGGGTTTTGTTGCGTCTTTGTTTAAACAAATCCCCGGTCTTGGTGGTATTTTGGTGCCCATTATCCCGCTTCCCGTAGGCATCTCCTTTTATACATTTCAGAGTATGTCGTATACGATCGATGTCTATCGTAGCGAGGCTAAGGTGCAAAAGAATTTTGTGTCCTTCGCGACTTATGTGTCCCTGTTCCCGCAACTCATCGCCGGGCCCATCGTGCGGTATTGCGACGTGCAGGATCAGTTGGACGAGCGCAGAGAAACCGCGGCTCAGTTCGCCGCAGGCGTTAAAACTTTTGTTGTCGGTCTGGCAAAAAAAGTACTGATTGCCAATCAGATGGGCCTGCTTTGGGATATGCTCCGTGCCGATGCGGCAAGCGGCTGGCTGGCCTCGTGGTTTGGAATCCTAGCCTACGCCATGCAAATCTATTTTGACTTTTCGGGTTATAGCGATATGGCAATCGGCCTTGGGCGTATGCTCGGCTTTGAGTTTTTGGAGAACTTCAATTATCCCTACATCGCCCGTAATATTACCGACTTTTGGCGTAGATGGCACATCTCGCTGTCTACTTGGTTTCGTGACTATCTGTATATCCCCCTCGGCGGTAACCGCAAAGGTGTGGCCAAACAAATCCGCAATTTATTGATCGTCTGGTTTGTTACGGGGCTTTGGCACGGCGCCAGTACCAATTTTATTCTGTGGGGTCTGTATTATTTTGTCCTCTTGGTACTGGAACGCTTCGTGCTTAGAAAAATACTGAGTAAGATGCCCTACGCCGTTACCATGCCCATTACCTTTGTTTTGGTGCTGTTCGGCTGGGTCATCTTCTCCTTTACCGATATGCCCCGGATGGGCGCCTTCTTCGGCCGACTGTTTGCTTTCAGCAATCACGCCCTAACAGGGGAGAGTATGTATACGGTACTTTCTTACCTGCCTTTAATGCTCATGGCGATCGTAGCCGCTACGCCTATCGGCAAGCGGATCCATGCCAAATTGTCAGGGAAACCATTTGGTTTTACCGTTGAGATCATCGGCATACTGTTAGGACTGATCTTGTGCACCGCGGCTCTGGTCAGTCAAAGTTATAACCCTTTTTTGTATTATCAATTCTGAGGTGACGCCATGAAGAATGAACGATTTACCAGTTGGGCATTTATCCTTCTGTTTGTTGCCTTTATTGGCGTGTTTGCTGTTCTGTTTGCCGTGCTTCCCAAGGCGGAGATCTCGGAACTGGAACGCCGTCCCTTATCGCAAACGCCCACCCTCACGGCCGAGACCCTCTTTTCGGGGGCTTTTGGCAAGGATGCCGAAACCTATCTGTCCGATCACTTTCCTGCCCGAAGCACATGGGTTGGTCTTCATGCCGGCGCTGAGTGGCTGACGGGTCGTAACGGGCAAAGCGGCATCTATGTCGGCAAGAATCAAAGACTGTATACAGCTCCCATTCCTTGCGATTATACGCAGATCGATCGCAACTGTGCCGCCATTACCGACTTTGCTAAGAAGAGCACAGCGAATGTGAATGTTCTTGTTGTACCCTCGGCAGGTTCTCTGGATCCGAACGGGTTGCCCACTCTCCATAGCCCCTATCGGGATGAGGAGATCTTGTCCTATATGAGCCAAAAATTGAATGTGATTGAGCCCAACCTCTCGGTCGAGCATTTTTATCGAACCGATCACCATTGGACAACGGCAGGCGCCTATCAAGCCTATCTCGATTGCGCGGATATTCTTGGATTTACCCCTCTGCCCGAATCATATTTTGAAAAAGAAACGGTAAACGGTTTTTACGGTACATCCTACGCTAAAGCAGGATTGTGGCATATCCGGCCCGATACCATGGAACTGTGGCACAGCAACACTCCCATCACCGTTACCATTGCCGACGATGCCGTCCCGCCGCAGGACTATGCGAGCGTATTTTTCCGTGAGGCGCTCGATACCATGGATATGTATACCGTCTTTTTGGATGGAAATCATGGGCGTGTGCGGCTGGCCAATCCGCAAGGCGAGGGGAAACTACTTGTGGTGAAAGATTCCTTTGCTCAAACCTTAGTTCCGTTTTTGGCCGAACATTATGCCCAAATTGATATGATCGACCTGCGACATTTCCGCCGCACCGCCGTTTCCGATTTTGCCGCACAGGAAGGCTATACCGATGTTTTGCTTGTTTATGGTATCGAATCGGTTGCCGCATCCAATGACCTGTTGTGGTTGCAATAAAGGAGAAGAGTATGTTAGAACATCTCAAGCCCGCCCGCGTCTTTTATTATTTTGAACAATTATGTGCCATTCCTCATGGTTCGGGTAACACCAAAGCCATTAGCGACTATTGCGTGGGAATTGCCTCAAAACTTGGTCTGGCGGTTACGCAGGACGAATGGAAT
Source organism: Eubacteriales bacterium (assembly GCA_045591385.1). Taxonomy (GTDB): domain Bacteria; phylum Bacillota; class Clostridia; order Oscillospirales; family UMGS1783; genus CAKSHC01. Next base: position 1,137 of record JAZNSU010000145.1, on the reverse strand, counting down.
AATGTGTTGATTCGCAAGCCCGCCGCTAAAGGATATGAGGATCATCCTACGGTTATCATTCAAGGTCATCTGGATATGGTCTGCGAAAAGGATGCCGACTGTGATCTGGACTTTATGAAAGACGGTCTGCGCCTGCAGGTCGAGGGCGATTGGATTACCGCCAAACAAACAACCTTAGGCGGGGACGACGGCATTGCCGTTGCCATGGCCTTGGCCGTGTTAGAAGATAAGGAATTGCCGGCTCCTGCCATCGAAGCCCTGTTTACCACCGATGAGGAAACGGGAATGGACGGCGCTGTCGGGTTAGATTGTTCTCAGATCTGCGGTCGTTTGTTGCTGAATATCGACTCGGAAGAAGAGGGAGTCCTCACTGTCGGCTGTGCCGGCGGCGCCCGCGTCGATGTGTCTTTCCCGCTTGAAGAACAAAGCGGAAAGGGAAAAGGCTATGCCGTTGAAGTGTGCGGCTTGCGGGGCGGTCATTCGGGCGTCGAGATCGGTACGGGTCGGTATAACGCCAACAATATAATGGGCAAATTTCTGCAAACATTAGGAAATCTTACCCTTTGTGAGATCGAGGGCGGTACCAAAGATAACGCCATCACCCGATCCTGCCGTGCCGTGATTGTAACCGAGGCCGATGTCGCATCAGCTGCTCAGCAGTTTGTCAAAGAAAATTACAATGTAAACGATCCTGATTTTGATATCATCGTCAAAGAGGCTGCTTGTCAAAACGGATATCAGGCTGACAAGGTTATTCGGTTTATATCTACCGTTCCTTGCGGAGTAACGGCCATGAGTGCCGACATGGAGGGCTTGGTGGAAACTTCACTAAACCTTGGGGTTTTGTCCATGAAAGACGGAAAGATACAGGGACGCCTCTCGGTGCGTAGCGGCATCAATGCCAAGCGCGATGCGCTGTGTGATACGGTCATGTCCTTGGCTAAGGATTGCGGCGGGAATGCCCAAAAGGGGAGCGAGTACCCCGCTTGGGAATATCGCAAGCACTCTCCGCTTCAGGATATTATGGTGGCGGTCTACCGTGATATGTATGGGGAAGATCCGCAGGTGCTAACCATCCATGCCGGATTGGAATGTGGACTGTTTTATGAGAAGATGGAGGGGCTGGATGCCGTGTCT
>JAZNSU010000144.1:0-12168 GCA_045591385.1 Eubacteriales bacterium | reverse complement strand
GACGAGTTTGCGGGCAAGGATCTGCTCTTTATTGCCGGCGGTATCGGCTTAGCGCCGCTTCGTTCGGTGATCAACTACGTGCGCCATTACCGTGACCGCTACGGCAAGATCGATATTGTCTACGGTTCCCGTTCCAAGGCTGACTTGGTTGATTATCAAGAGATCATCGACGAGTGGATGACTGATGACGGGGTGGACGTACACCTGACCATCGACCGTGAGGAAGAGGGTTGGGACGGCCATGTCGGCTTCGTGCCCAACTACGTCAAGGAACTGGCTTTTGACACCAACAAGGTGGCCATCATCTGCGGCCCGCCTATCATGATCAAGTTCTCGCTGGAGGGGCTGGCTTCTCTGGGCTTTACCAAGGAGCAGGTCTATACCACGCTGGAAATGCGCATGAAGTGCGGCATTGGTAAATGCGGCCGCTGCAACGTGGCTAATAAATACATCTGCAAGGACGGTCCTGTCTTCCGCTTTGACGAGCTGGATGAACTGCCCGATGAGTATTAAGGAGAAAACCGCTATGGAAAATATGGTAAATGTATATCTGTTCGGGAAAAAGTATGAAGTTCCCGAAAATCTCACCATCATGAATGCGATGGAATATGCGGGTTATCAGCTGGTGCGTGGTTGCGGTTGCCGTAACGGCTTCTGCGGCGCTTGCGCTACCATCTACCGCATTAAGGGCGACCGGGATCTGAAGGTCTGCCTGGCTTGCCAGACCAAAGTGGAGAACGATATGTATGTGGCAACCCTCCCCTTCTTCCCGCTGGTTAAGCAGGTTTACGACATGAACAACGTGAAGCCCACCGAGCAGGTGATGATGCAGCTCTACCCCGAAATCTACGCTTGCGTCGGTTGCAACGCCTGCACCAAGTCCTGCACGCAGGATCTCAACGTCATGCAGTACATTGCCTACGCCCAGCGTGGCGAGTATGAGAAGTGCGCCGAGGAGTCCTTTGACTGCGTTATGTGCGGTGTTTGCTCCTCCCGTTGCCCTGCCGGCATCTCCCATCCTCAGGTGGCTATGCTGGCCCGCCGCTTAAACGGCAAGTATCTGGCGCCTACCTGCGATCACTTGAACAACCGTGTGCAGGAGATCCACGACGGCACCTTTACCGAGCTGATCGAGGCGCTTATGCAAAAGCCGGTTGAAGAGCTTAAAGAACTCTACAACAACCGTGAGATTGAGAAATAAGGAGGGGTTAGATATGTATCCGGAAAGACTGAAAGAATCCTTGGCCGCCGTTGAGGCCGCCAGAGAAGCGAATATTGCTCTTGAACCCCGCCGCATGACGGCGCAGGAGAAAGAAGACCTGCTGGCCGCCTATCATCCCGACTACCGTCAGGATCAGTTTGAGGTGCTCACCATCGGCCCCAACAAAGGCGAGAAGGTGCCCAAGGAGTTGGCCGCCTCCCTGCAGGCCGCCAGCCGTATTACCGCTGACTCGGTTGATCTGAATAAGGTCGATTACGATGTGGACGTACTGGTCATCGGCGGTGGCGGAGCCGGTTCTTCGGCCGCTATCGAGGCTCATGCCGCCGGCGCCAACGTTATGATCGTGACTAAGTTGCGCATCGGTGATGCCAATACCATGATGGCCGAGGGCGGTATTCAGGCCGCCGATAAGCCCAACGATTCTCCCGCCATTCACTTTGTGGATGCCTTCGGCGGCGGTCACTATGCCGCTAAGCGTGACCTGCTGGCCAAGCTGGTTTGCGATGCCCCCGAAGCCATTCAGTGGCTGGGCGAACTGGGCGTGGAATTTGATAAGGATGCCGAGGGTAACATGATTACCACCCACGGCGGCGGTACTTCCAGAAAGCGTATGCACGCCGCTCGTGACTATTCGGGCGCTGAGATCATGCGTACCCTGCGTGATGAGGTGCTGGGTCGTGGCATTCCCGTGGTTGATTTCACCGCCGCTATCGAGTTGATTTTGGACGATCAGGGCAACGCCGCCGGCGCTGTACTGATGAATATGGAAACCAAGGAGCTGATGGTGGCTCGTGCCAAGACGGTGGTGATCGCTACCGGCGGTGCGGGACGTATGCACTATCAGGGCTTCCCGACCTCCAACCATTACGGCGCTACCGCTGACGGTCTGGTTATGGGTTACCGTGCCGGCGCTCGTCTGCTCTATGCCGATACCCTGCAGTACCATCCGACCGGCGCTGCCTACCCCGAACAGATTTTCGGTGCGCTGGTTACCGAGAAGGTGCGTTCGCTGGGTGCCAAGCTGATCAACGTGAAGGGCGAAGCCTTCATGCATCCGCTGGAGACCCGTGACGTGTCGGCCGCTTCGATCATTCGTGAGTGTTCCGACCGTGGCAACGGTGTGGATACCGGTTCGGGTCAGGCCGTGTGGCTGGATACCCCGATGATCGAGAAGATCGGCGGCGAGGGCACGATTCTGCGCCGTATCCCTGCCATGCACCGTATGTTTGCCAAGTACGGCATCGATATTCGCAAAGAGCCCATTCTGATCTATCCGACTCTGCATTACCAGAACGGCGGCTTGGATATTACGGTTGACGGGCAGACCACCAATATTAAAAACCTGTTTGTTGCCGGTGAGGCGGTTGGCGGTATTCATGGCCGTAACCGTTTGATGGGTAACTCCTTGCTCGATATTATCGTATTTGGCCGCAGTGCCGGTAAGAATGCCGCTGCCGCTGCCAAGGACGCAACCGTTGGCGCTTTGACACTCAAGCACGTAGATGAGTTTGAAGCCCAGCGTGCCGCCGCAGGCATTGAGGGTACGGAAGTTTCTCCGAAATTGCTTCCCACCTATACCCACGGCAACCCCAACTTTGAGGGTAAAAAGGTATTTTAATTTTTGGAGGAATATATCATGTCTATCTTTAATGGAATGATCTCCGTTTCGGGGGTCGCATTCCTGGTGTTCTGCGTGCTGGCCATTGCCGCTGTCGGCTATGCGCTGGGTCGCATCACCGTTAAGGGTATCAATCTGGGTACTTCCGGCGTATTCATTGTGGCTTTGCTTTTCGGTTGCCTGTTTTTCCCTGCGCTGTCTAAGGCGTTGGGCGGGGCGGAGTTTACCGAGGATGCGCTCAAACTGGTGGAGAATCTCGGTTTGATCCTCTTTGTTACCTCGGTCGGCTTTATTGCCGGCCCCAAGTTCTTCGGGAATTTAAAGAAAAATTTCAAGTCCTACGTTTTGCTTGGCCTGATCATCATTCTGGCCGGTGCGGTGGCCGCCATTTCCTGTATTTATGTCGGCCGTGTCATTGAGCCGGAGATGGGAACCAAGGATCTGACGGCCATGGTGGTTGGTCTGCTCTCCGGATCGTTGACCTCAACGCCTGCGTTCTCGGCGGCCAAGGCTACCGTGGATCCGTCGTTGGAAGGTCTGGTTACGGTCGGACATGGTATTGCCTACATCTTTGGTGTACTGGGTGTGGTGCTGTTTGTCCAGCTCATTCCGAAACTGAGCAAGGCCAACATGGAAGAAGAACGTGCGAAACTGGTGTCGGTAGAAAACGGCGGTAAGGTACGCAAGGCGATTGACAAAATTATTCATATGGACGAGTTTGGGTTTATGCCTTTTGCGCTGGCGGCAGTCCTGGGCGTAGTGATCGGCTCGTTGAAAATTCCCCTGTCCGGTGCCGGTTGGTCGGCGTTGTTTGCCGGTGAGAAGATCGTCGGCACTACCTTTAGTTTGACCTCGACGGGCGGTTGTCTGCTCATGTCGTTGATCTTCGGTCACTTTGGGCGTGTGGGACATGTGAGCATTATGCCTACCGATGCTACCCTTAAGGTATTCCGTGAGTTTGGTCTAATGCTCTTCTTGATCGGCGCAGGCGTGGCCGGCGGTGCCGAGTTCATTGCGGTGTTCAAGCCCATCTACTTTGTCTATGGCGTTTGGATGACCATTGTTCCTATGATCATTGGTTACCTATTTGCCAGGTATGTGCTCAAACTCAGCCTGCTCAACAATCTGGGTTCGATCACCGGGGGTATGACCTCTACTCCTGCTCTTGGTACGCTGATCCATGTGGCGGGTACCGAGGATGTGGCCGGTGCGTATGCCGCCACCTATCCGATCGCTTTGATTGCGGTAGTGCTGGTATCCCAGTTCTTAATTTTGTTATTCTGATAAGCAACAAAGGAGCAAGTAATACTTGCTCCTTTGTTATTTCTGTGGTATGATTAGAAAAAGAAAGGGGTATGGCATGAAAAACCTGAGTGAATGGACAATCAAACGCTTGCAGGGTGTCGGTGCGGTTTTTGTGACCTTTCCGGCCGTCGTGGTCTTTGCCCTGTTTGCGGCCATCGCCCTGATCATGAAGGTCGGCGCATCGGGACAGATGCCCTTATTGGATAGCCTGTTTCTCACCTTTGTGGTAGGCGCGGTCAGCAATCTGCTCTTGATGTTGCTGGTGCGAAAACGGGAACATTCGGGCGGCTGGCCGTTGGCGCTGACGGGTATCGGCATCATCATTCCTTGCGGTATCTTTTTATTGCTTTACGGCATGGAAGATGCATCGGGTTTATGGAAGATGCGGGTGCTGGCGTTGATTGGCGTGATGCTGGTCGGCATTGTTATGATTTTGTGTCGGCGGTGTCGGTGTGGCATGGCCATTGCGGCGTGGTTGCTCCTGCGACGGTTGCTGGTCGGGCTGGTCTTCGGCGGTGTCTTCTTCCTGTCAGGCGGCGCGGTTGTCTTTTTGGTGTCGGTCGTGGCGGGCACCAACGGGTCGGCCGATGTCATGATGCAGATGTTGATCACTTCGGCCTTTATCTGCCTGTTGTTTGTGCTTCGTGCCTTTGTCGAGCCGGAGAATCAGGATTGGCAGACGGAGAGTATGGGCTATCGCCATACCATGGAAAAGGTGATTTCGTATATTTTCATTCCCTTAGTGCTGTGCTACTTTGTTGTGGAATTGTTATTGATTGTGCGGGCGGTGATCTACGATCATTGGCCCGATGCCCCCGATACCTTTTTGCGGATTGCCATTTTGCTGGGGCTTGGGGTTTTGACCTATCTGCTGTGCCATCGGTTCGAAAATTTCCTGTGTCGGTTTTATCGTGTCTTTTTCCCTTGCGCAGGGCTTTTGGTGCTGGGCGTGGGGGTTTGGCGGTTGGTGTTGCTGATCCTACAGTACGGCATGTCGGAAACGCGATACGGCGTATTGCTCGGCTCGGTCGTTTTTGCCGTTTTGCTGTTGATGATGTTGGTGGATATGCGGGATAAGAGTCGTATTGCCGCGCTGGTGATATCGGCATCTTTGGTGATCTCGGTGTTGCCCTATGTCAATTACCATACCGTTTCGGCCTACTCGCAGATGACGCGTGCGCAAGATATCCTGAACCATTACGGGATGCTGACCGATTCGGGCATTAAGCCGCCGCAGAACATGAAAGAGAGCGATCGGCTGGAACTGTCTCGCGCGGTGCAGTATTTGTATGACGAGAAGGAAACGGCCATGGCCAAATGGCTGCCCATCCATTTTGATTTTCATAAAGATTTTTCTTCGGTCTTCGGTGTGGCGGGTGAGTTTGACACGGTGGGGCAGAGCACCATCGTGACCACGACCTACATGGGACTGCTGGATGAAAAATATTATCCGACCGAAGGGTATGACCTGATACTGACCAATTATACGACCTATAACCTGTTCAATTTCACGGCGCAGGAGATCGTAGGGAAAAAGGGAACATACACGGTACGGTTTTCTCAGGTTGCGGGCGAAAGTCTGGTGGCGGTCGTGACGCGTGACGGGGAAACGATTGCCGAGGTGGATGTGACCGACCAACTTACAGGAACGGCCAAATATCTGGCTGAGCACATCTCCGATGAGAACGAATCGGTGGCCATGCCGCTTGAGCAGATGACGGTGCAGTTTGAAACCGATGCGGTGCGTGTGCGTGTGGTATTAAAAAGCGTTTCGGTAACGGCAGACAGAATTTCCCGTGGATTGTCTACCGCACTTACTGATATAATACTCATAGATGAAAAATAGGAGGAGAAACCCATGAGTAACGAATACGGAAATGATATCATCGGACTGGTGGACGAAGAAGGGAACGAGGCCAGTTATGAGATGATCGATGCGCTGGAGAAAGACGGCGTAACCTATGTGGCGCTGCTGCCCTACAGTGAAGATCCCGAGGAGCAACTGGACGAGGATTATCAGGTGATGATCCTGAAGATGGTTCCCGACGAGAACGGCGAAGAAATGCTGCTGAGTCTGGATAATGAGGCTGAATTTAATGAAGTTTGGGCGGCCTTTGAAGATCGTCTGAGCGATGACTTTGAAATTGTAAGCTAACCTGTCATCCTGCCCGGTTCGGGAAGTCGGCATCATGAACCTACATTTCGTTAAAGGGAGTCCGTCCGTGCTGTTGTCTGCGTGCAGGCCTCCCGCCACATAGTGGCGGACGTTGGAAGCCCATAAATCAACGCCGGGACACCCACCTGCTCACAAGCGGGTCAGAACTGCCGACCATCGGCCCATGGTGGGATGATAAGAAAAACACCTCTCAATCGAGAGGTGTTTTTTCTTATCCTATATAGGTGTTAAACAAATAATTGGTTATGGTATAGCGAGTGTTGGAAGTCCCCGCACCAAAGACGCCGATGATCACGGTACGCCCGTCTACCTCAAAGGCCGAGAGCAGGCAGTTGCCGGCAGGGCCCGTCGTTCCTGTTTTTAAACCAATACAAGAGGGGTTGTAATGGGAGGAGTTGGAGTAGAGCAGTTGATTGGAGTTGCTCCAGCCCGAAATGGTCGTCTTGCCGACAATGTCCATCACGGTGGCGTTGCGGCGGCAAAGAATGGAGAGGGTCAGCAGATCTTGCATACAGGAATAGTGCCCCGATACATGATAGCCGTCGGGATTTTTGAAATGAGAATGATTCATGCCGTTGCGTGATGCCCATGCGTTCATTTCAGAAAGAAATGCGTTGACGGCGGCCGTGGCGGTAGTGGCTGACGGATCAAGGATGCGCCCGACATGAGCGGCCAGCGTATAGGAAGCATCACAGCCCGAAGGCAGGAGCATCCCCGCCAGCAACTGGGCTACCGTGTAGGATTTCCCCTTTTGCAGATAGGCGATCGAGGCGTTGTAGGCGACCAGCGACAGTTCCTCGCCCGCCGTGCATACGGCATCGGGTGACAGGTGCTCCAGTACCACCAAGGCTGTCACCAGTTTGGTGGTGCTGGCCGGATACAGCGCATCGGTCATGCCGCCTTGAGCAAAGACCAGCCCCCGTGAATAGTCGTAGACAAAGGCCTGCCTTGCCGCCACCGATGCCGCACCCGCAGAGGGGGTGACCGATGGTGTGGGCGGGGGCGGAATGTACCCGTCCGAGGAGGCCGCGTGCCGCATTTTATTGGTCGCATTGGCGATCGGTTGCGGCTGACGGTAGGAGGGGGTCAGCCCCGTCGACTGGGACAGGGTGATCGGCTTATCGTTATGGTATTGTCCTTCTCGGGCGGCGCAGCCGACGGTGAGGAGTAAGAGCCCCACGAATAGGGCGGCGCAGACCCGTTTCCAAAAATATCGTTTCATGCTCTTAGTATAGCCGATTTGTCTGCGGTTGTCAAAAGAATTACGTGCAAACCCCTTGTCAATGGGCGAAAAAAAGAGTATAATATGAAGAAAATGTTTGTTAGTGTGGAGGAAACTATGGCAAAAGAGAAACTTGTGCGTGAGATCACCTCGATGGATGAGGATTTTGCACAATGGTACACCGACATTGTGAAGAAGGCGGATTTGATCGACTATTCCAGCGTACGCGGATGCATGATCTTCCGTCCCTATGGCTATGCCATCTGGGAGAACATTCAGAAGATTTTAGACGGAATGTTCAAGGCAACCGGTCATGAAAATGTCTATATGCCCATGTTTATTCCCGAAAGCCTGTTGCAGAAAGAAAAGGACCATGTGGAGGGATTTGCTCCCGAGGTCGCTTGGGTAACCCACGGCGGCAGTGAGAAACTCAACGAGCGTATGTGCGTACGCCCTACGTCGGAGACCCTGTTCTGCGATCATTATAAGAATATTATCCAGTCTTGGCGTGATCTGCCCAAACTCTACAACCAGTGGTGCAGCGTCGTGCGCTGGGAAAAAACCACCCGTCCCTTCTTGCGCAACTGCGAATTCCTGTGGCAAGAGGGTCATACCATGCATGCCACCAAGGAAGAAGCCATTGCCGAGACCGAGCAGATGCTCAATATCTATGCCGACTTTGCTGAAAACAGTCTGGCCATCCCCGTAGTCAAGGGGCGTAAGACGGAGAGTGAGAAGTTTGCCGGCGCTGAGGCTACCTATACCATTGAAGCCCTCATGCATGATGGTAAGGCGCTTCAGTCGGGTACCTCGCACTTCTTTGGGGACGGCTTTGCCCGCGCGTTTGACATTACCTATTCGGATAAAGAGAATAAACAGCAGTACCCGTTCCAGACCTCGTGGGGCGTGTCTACCCGTATCATCGGCGCTATCATCATGACTCATGGCGACGATAACGGTCTGGTTTTGCCGCCCGCCGTGGCGCCCATTCAGGTAGTGGTGATCCCCGTTGCCCAGCATAAAGAGGGCGTACTGGACAAGGCGTATGAACTGCTGAATACTCTCAAGGCAGCCGGCATCCGCGCCAAGATCGACGATAGTGACAATTCTACCGGCTGGAAGTTCTCCGAGTACGAGATGAAGGGCGTGCCCCTGCGTCTGGAGATCGGGCCGAGAGATATGGAGCAGGATCAATGTGTCATCGTGCGCCGCGACAATCGCGAAAAGACGATTGTGCCCCTGTCGGAATTGACTACGGCAGTTCCTCAACTTCTTAAGGCGTTGCATGAGGGTCTGTATAACACCGCCAAGGAGCGCACCCAGCGCATGACCTACGATGCCCATTCGATGGAAGAACTCAAAGACATTGCCGCCAATAAGCCGGGCTTTATCCGTGCCATGTGGTGCGGCGACCCCGAATGTGAGAAGAAACTCAAGGACGAGGCGGGCGTGTCTTCCCGTTGTATGCCCTTTGATGCTGAGCCGATCGGCGACACCTGTGTCTGTTGCGGCAAGAAAGCCAAGGCATTGACCTATTGGGGCAAAGCCTATTAAGGAGAAAAAGAATGAGTTACAATAAGATCGGAACCAAGTGTGTACAGGGCGGTTATCGGCCGGGTAATGGCGAGCCCCGTCAGGTGCCCATCATCCAGTCCACCACCTTTAAGTATAATACCAGCGACGATATGGGAAAACTGTTCGACTTGGAGGCCAGCGGATATTTCTATTCCCGTCTGCAAAACCCCACCGTCGATACCGTAGCCGCCAAGATCTGTGAGATGGAGGGCGGTACCGCCGCTATGCTTACCTCTTCCGGCATGGCTGCCTCTTTCCTAGCCGTCTTTAATCTGTGCTCCTGCGGCGATCACTTTGTGTCTTCGTCCACCATTTACGGCGGTACATTCAATTTGTTCAACGTTACCTTAAAGCGCATGGGCATTGACTGTACCTTTGTATCTCCCGATGCAACCGAGGAAGAACTGGCCAAGGCGTTCCGTCCCAATACTAAACTGGTCTTTGGCGAAACGATTGCCAACCCCGCACTCAAAGTGCTGGATATTGAGAAGTTTGCCCGTGTGGCTCATGCCCACGGCGTGCCTCTGATCATTGATAATACCTTCCCGACCCCTGTTAACTGCCGTCCCTTTGAATTTGGGGCTGACATTGTGGTGCATGCTACTACCAAGTATATGGACGGTCACGGTAGCGCCGTCGGCGGTGCCATCGTCGATTCGGGCAAGTTCGACTGGACCAAGTATCCTGAAAAGTTTGCCGGACTGTGCACGCCCGACGAGAGTTATCACGGCGTGACCTACACCGAGCGTTTCGGCATTGAGGGGGCGTATATTACCAAAGCCACCGCGCAGTTGATGCGCGATCTGGGCGTGACCGCCGCTCCGATGAGCGCTTTCCTGCTCAATCTTGGCTTGGAAAGTCTGCATGTGCGTATGCGCCAGCATTGTGACAATGCGTTGGCGGTTGCCAAGTATTTGGAAAATCATGAGAAGATCTCGTGGGTAAACTATCCTGCTTTGGAGAGTTCGCCCGATTATGAACTGACGCAGAAGTATCTGCCGAACGGCACCTGCGGCGTTGTATCCTTTGGGGTCAAGGGCGGACGTGAAGTGGCCAAGGCTTTCATGGGGCATTTGAAGATGATTGCGATTGAAACCCATGTGGCCGATGCCCGTTCCTGCTGTCTGCATCCCGCTACGGCCACCCATCGCCAGCTTTCCGATGAGGAACTGGTGGCTTGCGGCGTAGGTCCCGATCTGGTTCGTCTGTCCTGCGGTATTGAGGATGTGGAGGATCTGATCGCCGATATCGAGCAGGCGCTCGCTCAGGTGTAAGAGATGCCCATTAAGATTCCCAACGATCTGCCGGCGGTACAAACGCTGGCCAACGAGAATATCTTTGCCATGACCGAAACCCGTGCCATCACGCAGGATATTCGCCCGCTTAAGATCGTTTTACTCAACTTGATGCCCAAGAAGATTGAGACCGAGACCCAAATCTGCCGTATTTTGGGGAATACCCCTTTGCAGATTGAGTTGACGCTCATTCACATGGCATCGCACGAATCGCACAACACGGCGCAGGAACACCTGCTTGCCTTCTATAAGACCTTTGATGAGATCAAGGACGAGAAGTTCGACGGCATGATCATTACGGGCGCTCCCGTGGAACTGGTCCCCTTTGAACAGGTGGACTATTGGGAGGAACTTCAAACCATTATGGATTGGAGTGTGAGAAATGTCCATTCCACCCTGCATATCTGCTGGGGGGCGCAGGCGGGCTTATACCACCATTATGGAATTGATAAGCACACGATGGAGCAGAAATTGTTTGGTGTGTTTCCCCACACGGTGGATGCTCCGCGGTCGATGCTCATGCGCGGGTTCGACGATGTTTTCTATGCTCCTCATTCTCGCTATACCTATGTTAAGCGCGAGGATATCGAGGCGGCGCCTGATCTGAAGGTCTTAGCCTCGTCCGACAAAGCAGGCGTGCACATTGTGGGCAAAAAGGGCGGCCGTCAGTTCTATGTGATGGGTCACTCGGAATACGATCCCTTAACCTTAGATGCCGAGTATCGGCGGGATCAGGCGGCAGGGCTGGATACGGCCGTGCCCGAGAACTACTATCCCGATAATGATCCAAACCGTGCCCCGATGGTGACCTGGCGGGGACATGGCAGTTTGCTGTTTATCAACTGGTTAAACTACTTCGTTTACCAGTCCACCCCCTACGATATTAAAGAAATTCAGTAAAAAAAGGAGCCGTTTGTGGCACCCTCCGTAAGGAAGGTGCCACAGTTATCTTCGCCTAGCGGCGAGTTATATTGCTTCGCAGTTATATTTGGCTTTGCCAAGTTATATTGCCCTTTGGACAGTTTATGGGCGAATATAATATAACGAAAGCCGCAAGGCTTTCATATAACTTGACCGCAGGTCAAATATCACTGCAAACTCTTAGTTTGCAATATCACTTTACCTGCCGAGAATGGTATTCTTTATTTTCGGCAAGCATTTACCTTTTTCAAAACATGTAACCCACCACGACACTTTCAACTTTTGAAAGTGTCGTTTTCTCTTTGTATAGAAAAATGGAGACTACTTCTTTACGAAGTGTCTCCGTTTTGGCTCCTTTTTTGTTAATTTTCAAGAGTGTTTTTGGCAATTTTTAATTGATTTATGATGGAAATTTTCTGCGGGCAGGCCGATTCGCACTTGCCGCAGGCAATACAATCGTCGGGTTTGCCGTGCCGTCCCGTTACGATCTGATAGGTGCGCAGGGCGCCTTCTTTATTGTTGTATACGGTGGTGGTGTTGTAGCAATCGAAGATGTCGGGGATGGGAATGTCCATCGGGCATCCCTTAACGCAATATTCACAGCCGGTGCAGGGGATGCGAGGCATCTCCGACAGGGCTTTGGCGGCGGCGAATACGGCGGCGCGTTCCTGTTCGGTCAGCGGCGGGGTTTGCATAGTATGTAGGTTGTCCTGTACCTGCTCTAAGGTAGACATACCGCTCAGTACCGTCAGCACGCCGTTCAAGTTTGCGGCAAAGCGAATCGCCCACGAGGAGAGGGAAGCGGTGGGATCAAGACTTTGCAGGATATCGGCG
>JAZNSU010000143.1:0-2252 GCA_045591385.1 Eubacteriales bacterium | reverse complement strand
TGCCTTATTTGTCTCCCTAAGACCGCTTGGCCTCCGACTTCCGGACTTGCCGAAGGCATCCTTAACGCCGATGCGGCGAACCTTACAAGGATAATTTTCGGCCAGGCACTCGCAGACAGCGGCACCAAGACCGCCGATGACGGTATGCTCCTCAGCGGTGATGATCTTGCCGGTTTCCTTGGCGGCCTTAATGACGGCTTCTTCGTCAAGAGGCTTGATGGTGTGCATATCCAGTACGCGCACGCTCACGCCCTCTTTGGCCAGTTCATCGGCGGCGGCGACGGCTTCGTGTACCATCAGACCGCAGGCGATAATGGTCAGATCCTTACCGTCACGCAACTGCTTGGCTTTGCCGATCTCAAAAGTTTCGCCCTCTTCATACAGGTCGGGCGTGGCCAGACGGCAGAGTCTGGTATATGTCGGGCCGTTGATCTTAGCCGCGGCGTTGATCAGAGCGCGGGTCTGCACTCCGTCACAGGGATTAACGACCGTCATGCCGGGGATGGTACGCATCAGAGCGATGTCTTCGCAGCACTGGTGGGTGGCGCCGTCCTCACCGACTGAGATGCCGGCATGGGTAGCGGCGATATTCACGGGGAGGTGTGGGTAGCCGATGGAGTTGCGCACCTGCTCGTAGGCACGGCCGGCGGCGAACATGGCAAAGGTGGAGCAGAAGACGGTCTTTCCGCAGGCGGCTAAGCCCGCGGCCACACCCATCATGTTCGATTCGGCAATGCCGCAATCGAAGAAGCGATCGGGATAGGCCTTTTTAAACATGGCCGTTTGGGTAGCGGCGGCCAAATCGGCATCGAGAACGATGATATCTTCGGTTTCGGCCATTTTTACGATGGCCTCACCGTAGGCTTTTCTGGTTGCAATTTCAGCCATTGTACTTGTCCTCCAATTCTTTGAGGGTAGCGCCCAGTTCGTCAAGAGCGATCTGCATCTGCTCGGCATTGGGCGGGTTGCCGTGCCAAGACACAACATTTTCCATATAGGATACGCCCTTGCCCTTTACGGTATGTAACACGATAGCGGTGGGCTTATCGGTGCAGGCGCGGGCGGCAGTGAGCGCATCTTCGATCTGTTGCATATCGTTGCCGTCGATCTCAATGGTGTTGAAATTGAAGGCACGCATCTTATCGGCGATGGGCAAGGAAGACATGACCTCGGTGATGGGGCCGTCGATCTGCAGGCCGTTATAGTCGACCATCACGCAGAGGTTGGACAGATTTTTATGAGCGGCGAACATGAGGGCTTCCCAAACCTGACCTTCTTCGATCTCACCGTCTCCCAAAATGGCGTAGATGCGGTAGTCTTTCTTATCAATCTTGCCGGCGAGAGCCATGCCGCAGGCGGTAGAGATGCCCTGACCGAGCGAGCCGGTAGACATATCCACGCCGGGGATGGCCTTCATATCGGGATGGCCTTGGAGCATGGAATGGGGCTGACGAAGACCCTTGAGTTCTTCCTTATCGAAGAAGCCGCGCAAAGCCAAAACCGAATACAGAGCGGGAGCCGAGTGGCCTTTGGAGAGGACAAAACGGTCGCGATCGGGATTCTTGGGGTTGGTAGGGTCGATCTTCATTTCCTTATTATAGAGATAGGTTAGAGCGTCCATGCAGGAAAGCGAGCCGCCGGGATGGCCGGATTTGGCCAGGCCGATGGCTTCGACAGCCAGCATACGCCCCTTGGTGGCTTGGATCTGCAGGGAGAGTAGTTCCTTGTTGTCCATGGTACATCCTCCGTATGATTTTTTAGTGTATTTATTATATGATAAAAAATGGATAAAATCAAGGTAAATTTGGTTGCAATATGGCTATTTTTGTGGTAAAGTAAAAAAGAAAGTACAGAGTAGGCGGTAAGCGTAAAGTGCCGCGGGATGGGAAGTCGCCCGTGGACGAAGATCGGAAACGATCGCGGTGAGCCGCTGCGTCCGCTGTGCGTCCTTCTTTGGCGGAATTTTTGTATGTTTCGGTAAAGGAGGTTATTTTTTTATGAGGACAAAAAACTTAGTACAGGCGGCGCTGATGGTAGCCCTTTCGGTGGTGATGACCCGTTTATTGCCCACCTCCTATGCGGTGGCGTTATTCGGACTCTCTCCCTTGACGGTGCGGTTTGCTTTTGGTTTGATTCCCATTTATCTGGCGGCGGTGCGGCTGGGCTGGGGGTACGGTGCCATGGTGGCGGCGCTGGCTGACGGGATCGGGTATCTGATCAACCCGATGGGCGGCGCCTATATGCCGCTGATG
>JAZNSU010000142.1:0-4349 GCA_045591385.1 Eubacteriales bacterium | reverse complement strand
TACCGATCTGGCATACGCCGAAGGGGATCTTCTTGCGTGTGGTACGCTGGATGTTCAGGAAGTTTACAAAGATGCCCTGAGCGGTTTCGGGACGCAGATATACGGTAGCTGCGGTGTCTTCGTTAACACCCTGGAAGGTCTTGAACATCAGGTTGAACTGGCGGATATCGGTCCAGTTATGCTTGCCGCAGGTGGGGCAAACGATGTTGTGCTCTTCAACAAATTCCTTCATCTGTGCCTGAGTCATGGCATCAACGCTGTGACCAAGCTCGAAATTGTTTTCTGCGCACCAGTCCTCGATGACCTTGTCGGCACGGAAGCGCTCGTGGCACTCCTTGCAGTCCATAAGAGGATCACTGAAGCCGCCAACATGGCCGGAGGCGACCCAAGTCTGGGGGTTCATGAGAATGGCGGCATCGAGGCCGACGTTATACTTATTCTCCTGCACGAACTTGCGCCACCAAGCGGCCTTGACGTTGTTTTTCAGTTCCACGCCAAGGGGGCCGTAGTCCCAAGTATTGGCCAAGCCACCGTAAATTTCGCTGCCGGCGAAGATGAAGCCGCGGCCTTTGCACAGGGAAACGATCTTTTCCATAGTTTTGTCGGTGTTTTTCATGTTATCCGTCCTTTTGTAATATTATAATATAATATCATACTATATTGAATGGGAAAATGCAAGGAGAAATTCAGCCACGAACACGGCGGCGCTGGAGCAGAGGGCCACCGTCAGCAAACTGCGCCCAAACCATGCCAGTACCACCGCTACCGCCAGTCCGACTACGGCCGAGATGAGGTCGCTGGTGGCGAACAGAATGTCGGGGATGGTCATGGCGGCCAGTACCGCGTAGGGGACATAGGTCAAAAAGGAGCGCACAAAGCGGTTTTGGATCTGTTTGGTAAACAGGGTCAGCGGCAGGGCGCGCAGCAGGTAGGTGGTGAGGGCCATAATAAGTACAGAGAGTATAATACGGGTCATACGTCAGCCTCCTTTATAGGGAAGAGGAGCGCCGTTGTGCCGGCCGCCACCAGCGCGCAAAGGATGATGACCCAGCCCGAGGACAGGTTGGTGAAAAAGCGCAGGGCGCAGGACAGGGCGATGGCCAGCCCGACGGTCAACAGTACCGCTTTGTCCTTTTTGGCGGGGGGAACGATGATGGCGATGAACATTCCATAGATGGCTACGCCCAGCGCGCCGGATACGCTATCGGGCAGCAGTCCCGTCGCCACGGCGCCGAGCAAGGTACCGCTTGCCCAGCCTAAGTACGGTAAGGTGGCCAGTCCCAAGGTATAGCGGGTACTAACAAAGCCCTGTTGCTGCATGGCGACGGCGAAGATTTCGTCGGTGTTAAAAAACGCCAGCAGCGCCCGCTGATAGCGGGGGATGGCAGGGTCGAGTTTTTGAGAGAGGGAAAAAGACATGAGCATATAGCGCAGGTTGATCACCAGCGTGGTGATAAACACTTCCATCAGCAGTCCTTGCGCCAGTATCAGTTCGGTACCGGCGAATTGACCGGCGCTGGTTAAATTGGTCATGGAAATCAGTTGGGCGATCCACAGCGGCAGGCGCCCTTTGGCGCACATCATGCCAAAGGTGAAGGATACCGAAAGGTAGCCCAGCGCTATCGGGATTCCGTCTTTTAATCCTTTTTTGAAAGTTAGCATAGCGAAATATCCTTGAATTTGTAGAGTAAATCGGTCAGGTCGGTGATGCCGTGGTTGTGCTGATGCCCGCCGGCAAAGGGGATAAAGGGGCAGCCCAGCACGGCGGCGGTGGCGGCATCGTGGTCGGTATCGCCGACGACGGCCATCTCGTCGGGCGCGCACAGGTGCTCGTCCCGCAGGCGCTCAGCAAGCGCCGTTTTAGAGGCACCGAGGGTATTGTCGGTGCCCAAAATGCGGTCAATATGTTTCATCAGGTCGGGGAACTGCGCCACCTGAGCCTGCAGGGCAGGCAGGGGAGAGGCCGACAAAATGATATGCTTGCAATCAAGAGCGAACACCGTTTCGACGGCGCCGTTGTTTAGCGGGCACAGATGAAACATCGACTCGTAAAGCGCCCAGTAGCGCTCGGCCAGCGTTTCGTAGGGGGTCTTATTAAAATCAAAGCCGATGCGCTCATAGAAATCCCGAATGGGGAAACCAAAGGCATGGCGATAGCGGGTCAAAGAAAGGGCGGGTAATCCCTCCTGACGGCGCAGTTGATTGATGACATACACATTTAAGTGCACATCATCCAACAAAGTACCATTCCAATCCCAGATTAAATATTTTAACATAGCGTATATCCTTTGAATTCAGATATGTTTTCGTGTCCCGCAGGGGCACATTTCACGACGGCAGTTACTTCACGGCGCATGGCGCTACTTCACAACGCAGTTACTTCACGAAAGGGCGTGAAGTATGCCGTTGGCACGTGAAGTACACCTATGGTGTGTGAAGTGTCCCCGTTGGGGACGATGCGGTAGAAACCTCCGCTTCCTTTGAATTATAGTTTGCCCTGAAAGGCAATCGCCTTGCCCAAGATGCGCAGGGTTTTGCCGTCGGCCTTGGTAAATTCCATGGGGGGATAGGCGGGATTCTCGGCGCGCAAAATGACCCGATCGCCCATTTTATAGACGCGCTTCAATGTCGCCTCGTCGTCAATGAGCACCACGGCGATCTCGCCGTCCTCCACATCGGGTTGGGCGTGGATAAAGACGGTATCCCCGTCATAAATGCGCGCGCCGATCATGCTGTCGCCCTTGACGCGCAGACAGAAATCGGCTCGCTCGGCATCGGCTTCCACATAGCAGTCGTGCTCCTCGTCGGCCGTGATCGGCTGACCCGCCGCGATCTGTCCCAGCATCGGGATGCGCCGCCGTTCCACCGCCAGCAGTCCGGCATGCAGCGCCTGCTGTTCGGGCGTTTCGTACCCCATCAGCCACTCGGGCGCCACGCCGAAATATTCGGCCAGCATCCGTACCACCGCCATTTTCGGCTTGTCTATTAAATTATTACAATAGCGGCTGATCGTTCCCGCCGACAGGTGCACCCCATCGGCCACCGAACGGCAGGTTTCCCCTCGCTCGGCCAGTAATTGTGTTAATCGTTTGGCAAATTCTTCGGGTTTGACCGGTCTTTTCTCCATGTCACTCCCCTCCTTTGGTTGCATTATACTACAAAACAATGCGTTTTGCAACAAATTTAAATTTTTTTAAAAAAGGTGTTGACAAATGCAACAAATGGTGCTAAAATAATGTTGCATAAAGAAACAGCCCCCGCAAAAGCGGGAGTAAATTCATATTTTTTTGCAACAAGATATGACCAAATAGGCATAAATTTAAAAAAAGCGGAGCTTTGATTCATCGTGTCCTTAAAGGGCGTGAAGTATACCGCAGGCATGTGAAGTACACCGATGGGTGCGTGAAGTAGCCTTGCGGCGTGTGAAGTATCCCCTACGGGGACGAAAATAAAAGGAGGTGACAACAAAATGCTATGCTATGACGGGTGGGAGTGCGATGGGTGCTACGACTGCGTACCGGTACACAAGGTGTGCCGCATTTGCGGGCGACCCATCGGGCTGCATGAGCGGGTGACGGAAACCGAGAGAGGGCCTGTCTGCTCGGCCGTCGATTGCCGTTTTGAGGCGGCGCTTGAGGAGAGCGATGATGACATGATACGGGACTATATCGAAACTGATAAGAATTCCTATATTAATTATGTGTTTCATTAAATGACGGATTTTCGACGAAAAAGGCAATATTATGTCAACAAATATGACCAAATGGGCACAAAGCGGCGAAGAAACAGAAAGCGAGGTGGGAAACGATGGCCATGAAGTATGTGCAGTTGTACTACACCTATCGGGAGGTGATAAGCAAACTCACCTACGAAGAAAAGGGGCAACTGCTGGACGCTATTCTGGATTATGGCGAGTTTGGCAAGGTGCCGCCGCTTCGGGGCAATGCCGATATTATATTTCCCACCTTTGCTATGCTGATCGATCGGGACAAGGCGGCCTATGAGGACAAGTGTAGGAAGAGCCGAGAGGCGGCGAGGATGCGTTGGCATGCGAACGGTAGCCAAGAAGAAGAAAAAAAAGAAGAAAAAGAAAAAGATACTCACTACGTTCGGGCGCCGAGAAAGCGCAAATTAAAAAATAACAGTGAGATCACCTTACAGAAAGAGGATTTGTTTGTTCCTTTTTGGGTTGCGGAAGGATTAGAGGATGAAGGGGAGTAATGCGGGCGAAAAACCCGTATATCATTTCTCATTATCGAAGATACCTGTCGAGATGGGGAAGTGATGAATGGAGGGAATAGAGGTTGAAAGATGAACTGAAAGAGGCATTTGGTTCGGTGCTGCCCTTG
>JAZNSU010000141.1:0-3888 GCA_045591385.1 Eubacteriales bacterium | reverse complement strand
AAAAATTTCGACCGCGGCCACTCCTTATTGCTCGCTTCATCTGCCGCGGGCAGTGCTCGCAAACGTCCCCACTTCGATACCTCTCCGTATTTTAAAGTCGGAGGCCAAGCGGTCTTAGGAAGACAAATAAGGCAGTCAACTCCTTGGCTCACAGAACGACATGGCTACGATCCGACTTTAAAAATTTCGACCGCGGCCACTCCTTATTGCTCGCTTCATCTGCCGCGGGCAGTGCTCGCAAACGTCCCCACTTCGATACCTCTCCGTATTTTACGGTGGTTCCCGATAGGCGGGAACCCCGTTTATGCGTGTACTTAAAGTATGTTGTCCACGTGCTCGAGGACATATTCGCTTTCGGTGACCAGAAGAACCGGCTGCGAAAAGTCGAGTGTAAACAAGCCGATAAAGGACTTGGCATCGACCATGATCGAGTTGTCCAGGGAGTGGAAGTACACGTCATCCTGAACTGCCGTAGCAAGTCTCTGAATGGCTTGAAGTTCCGAAATGCTGTTGATGGTAATTTCCTTAGTCATTAGTACAACTCCTTTCATATTATCGACATCAAAACGACCTTTATTATTTTACCTGTATCGGTAGGATTTGTCAAGTGTTTTCCAATGATTTTCCCTTGAGGAAAATAATTGATTTTTTAAAGGGATTGTGCTATACTATTTCTAATTATAGGGAAGGAGGTGCGGTATGCTATCTTTGCACGAGCAACAACGCATGGCGATGCGGCGGGAAATCACACTATTGTGTCTGGTCTTCTTTTTGTATATGGTTGTGACCGGAGTAAGCGACGGCGTTATGCAATGGATGGATTCGGGCGTTGTGGATGGCGGTGCTGGTTCGGCCTCCGATGTGTGGGACAATCGGATATCCCTGCTTTCCTATCTGGGAATTTATATTTTAATGTTTGCCGCTCCTCTTGGTATCTATCTGTGTATTAAGAATAAAGAAACGGTGACCGACTATTTCTATATTAACCGAGCACCTAAGATCGGTGTGGCCTTGCTGGGTAGTATCGGGATTCTGGCCATCAATTACATTTTTACGATTATTTCCGATGCCGGTAGTATTATTTTTACCCGCATGGGCGCACTGGCCGATACCGCATCCGTGTTTGGATTTACGGACGACCCTGTGGCGAACGGGATCTATTTCGTAATACTGGTCCTCGCGCCGGCGGTGCTGGAGGAATTCTGCCTGCGCGGCATTGTCTGCGGGCGATTGGCCAAGTATAACCGCTGGGCGGCCGTTATCGTCTCGGCTATTTTGTTTTCTCTGATGCATATGACAGTCAGCCAGATCCCCTTTGCTTTTCTGGCGGGGTTGTTGCTTGGGTATGTGTATCTGCGTACCGGCTCAATCTGGAGTTGCGTGATTATTCATGCTGTCAATAACGGTTTTGCTTATTTGAGTGAATATTTGTTTTACCGCCTTGAAGAGAATGCGGCCGTCGATCGCATTTTCATGCTGTCCTGGGCGGGCATATTCGTACTGGGGCTGATTGCCGTAGTCGTCCTTGGGATTACCCATCGGGATCGGGAAGAGTCCGGCTTCTTGCGCGGCGGCGAGGCGGCTTCTGCCTGTTTGAGCAGTCCGATATTTATCATTTGTTGCTCGTTGGCGCTGGTTGCCACGGGGATGACGGTGTCGCTGTCATGATGGATGAGAAGTATATGCGCCGCGCCATGGAACTGGCTAAGGAAGCGGCAAACGAGGGTGAAGTGCCGGTCGGTGCCGTCATTGTCCATGAGGATACCATCGTAGGCGAGGGGCGAAACCGCAGGGAAGCCCTGCAAAATTCGCTGTGTCACGCCGAGATTGAGGCGATTTCCATGGCTTGCCAAACGGTGGGCAGTTGGCGGCTTTGTGATTGCGATCTGTATGTGACATTGGAGCCTTGCCCCATGTGTGCAGGCGCTATTGTAAATTCGAGGATTCGTGCCGTGTATTTCGGGGCGTCTGACCCCAAAGGCGGAGCCGCGGGGTCATTGGTGAACATTTTTGAATTGCCTGAACTGTTTCGCGTACAAAACCAAGGCGGGATCTGCGCTGAGGAATGTTCGGCATTGTTAAGTGATTTTTTTGCTACACTTCGACGGGAACGGCAAAAGAAATAATCGGGAGATGGTTTGATGAGACGCTATATTTTTAACGGCGATCTGCGTTCGATCAAGCAGGAACAATTTGATGTGGTAATTATCGGCGGGGGACTGGCCGGCATCTATACGGCGCTGTCTTTGCCCTCGACAATGCGTGTCTTGGTGACCCGCAAAAAGGATGGACAGGTGTCCAGTTCCTGGCACGCCCAAGGCGGCGTAGCGGCGGTGACTTTGCCGGGGGATAGTTTTGAATCCCATGTACAGGATACGCTGACGGCCGGCGCGGGTCTGTGTGACGAGGCGGCCGTGCGCACTTTAGTTACCGAGGGACCCACCGAGATTTTACGGCTTTGCGATATGGGCGTGCCCTTTGATCGGGATGAGGCAGGCAATCTGGCCTGCGGCCGTGAGGGTGGACATAGTGCACACCGCATTGTTCATTGCGGCGGCGATGCCACGGGACGCGTACTGGTTGATACGCTTGGAACATTATTGGAACAGCGGGACAATATTACCGTATATGAAAATGTGGTCATGACCGACGTGGTTACCGATGAATCGGGTGTGTGCGGTGTCATTCTGCAAGAGCATGAGCCGATCTTTGTGCGTAGCGCTCATGTGGTGCTGTGTACCGGCGGCATCGGGCGCATCTATAAATATACCACCAACCCCAGCGCATCCACGGGTGACGGCATTGCCGCCGCCGCACGGGCGGGTGCTCGGCTTAAAAACATGGAGTTTGTTCAGTTCCATCCTACAGGGTTGGCATTACCCGATGTGCACGGACAGGTATTTCTGATCTCTGAAGCGGTGCGAGGCGACGGCGGTCTGTTGTATGACGAGTATGGCGAGCGGATCATGAAAGGCAAACATGAACTGGAAGATCTGGCGCCTCGGGATATCGTTGCCCGCGCGATCTATAAGCACCTGCGTGCCACCGAGACGGATAAAGCCTATCTGGATATTGCCTATAAAGGAGAGGATTTTGCCGCAAAACGGTTCCCGACCATCTATGAATCGTGTTTGAAACACGGCATTGATATTACCAAACAACGCATCCCAGTCCTGCCGACCCAGCACTATTTTATGGGTGGTATTGCTACCGATCTGTATGCGCAGACCAACGTAACGGGTCTGTATTGTGTCGGAGAATCGTCCTGCACGGGTGTGCATGGCGCGAATCGCCTGGCGTCCAATTCGCTCTTGGAATGTTTGGTATTCGGGCGGCGTTGTGCGCAGTACATAGCCCAAAGCGGTCGGGTCTTGGGTAAGTCCCTGCCGTTAATACCTACACAGACCTATGAAGAGGATCGCGAGCGGGTGAGCGATTATCGGGAACGCATCCGTCGCACCATGATGGAGGACGGCGGGATCATCCGCAATGCAGTCGATATGCAGCGAGGCATTAAGTCCTTGACCCACATGATCGAAGAATTGGAATGTAGAAAGTTAGGAAAATTGGCGCACATTGAAGCGTTTAATATGGCCTGTGTCGGCCGTGCGGTACTGGATGGGGCGCTTGCCCGAAAAGAAAGTGTCGGCGGACATTATAGGGAGGATGAATAAATATGTTGACTTCTGTTTACGATGACATTCTGAAATTAGCCTTGCGTGAGGATATTGGTACGGGAGATATTACCACCGAATCGACCATCGCCGCCGATGCTACCATTACGGGCGATTTTATCAGCCGTGTCGATGGCGTGGTCTGCGGCACCTTTGTGGCGGCGCGGTGTTTTGAACTGGGAGGCCCCTCCATCGTATTTACCCCCATTAAGAA
>JAZNSU010000140.1:0-4769 GCA_045591385.1 Eubacteriales bacterium | reverse complement strand
CATCTTTGCCGACTCTTTCGGTCATGAAGACTACATGATCCAGGCCGCTAAGGAGTATCCGGAAGTCGAGTTCTGCCACGCTACCGGTACCAAGGCTCACACCGAAAATTTGGCCAACTTCCACAACGCGTTCGCTTCCATCTATGAAGGCCGTTTCTTGGCCGGTGTTGTTGCCGGACTCAAGCTCAAAGAGATCGGCGAAACCAAGATGGGCTATGTCGGCGCTAAACCCTATGCCGAAGTGAAGTCGGGTCTGACCTCCTTCTATCTGGGCGCTAAGTCCATCGTTCCTGAAGCTACCATGGAAGTTGTCTTCACCGACACTTGGTATGATGAGGGTCTGGAGAAGGAAGCCGCCGTTACTCTGATTTCCAGAGGTGCTAAGCTCGTTTCTCAGCACGCAGATTCGATGGGCGCTCCTTCCGCTTGCGAAGCGGCCGGTGTTCCCAACGTGGCTTACAACGGATCTACTACCGCTGCTTGCCCCAACACGGCGCTGATCTCCTCCTACATCGATTGGCAGCCCTATTTCGAGCTGATCGTTAAGTCGGTTGCCGAAGGCAAGGATATTCCTGCCGATTACTGCGGCACCATCGAGACCGGCTCGGTTAAACTGACCGCACTGAATACCGAGGTCGCTGCCGAAGGCACCCAGGCTAAGATCGACGAAGTCATGAAGGGTCTTAAGGATGGCACCATCAAGGTCTTCGCCACCGATACCTACACCGTTAAGGGCGAGAAGCAGACCTCTTATATGGCTGACGTTGACAGCGACGCCGCCTTCACTCCCGACACCGAAGTTATCAAGGACGGCTACTTCGCTGAAAGCGAATTCCGTTCGGCTCCTTACTTCGATGTTGAGATCGACGGCATCACCTTCCTGTCCAAGTAAGATTATGATTGCGAGGGCGGAGCAATATTGCTCCGCCTTCCTTTTGATTTTTGAAAAGAGTCCCCTCGGGCTTTTTTCAAAAACCCAAAGGAGGTAACAGGCGTGTCCCAAGCAGCCATCCAACTGAAAAACGTCACCAAACGCTTCGGCAAGGTGGTGGCCAACCACAACGTCAGCCTTTCGGTCAATAAAGGCGAAATACTATCCATATTGGGCGAAAACGGCAGCGGCAAAACCACGTTAATGAACATGATCGCCGGCATCTACTACCCCGATGACGGACAGATCTATATTAACGGCGAGGAGGTTGTCATCCGTTCTCCTAAGGATGCCTTTGCCTATAAGATCGGTATGATCCATCAGCACTTCAAACTGGTGGACGTCTTTACCGCCGCCGAAAATGTGGTGCTGGGTCTGGACGGTAAGTTTAATCTCAAGCAGTCGGCCGAAAAGGTGGCCGAGATTGCCGAAAAATACGGATTTGATATCGATCCGATGAAGAAGATCTATACCATGTCGGTATCGGAAAAGCAAACGGTGGAGATTATTAAAGTGCTCTACCGCGGCGCCGACATCCTGATTCTCGACGAGCCGACGGCCGTTCTCACCCCGCAGGAAACACAGAAACTGTTTGATGTCTTGCGCCGTATGCGCGACGACGGCAAAGCCATTATTATTATCACCCATAAATTGCACGAGGTGCTGGCGCTGTCCGATCGGGTGTCGGTATTGCGCAAGGGTGAATATGTCGGTACGGTCAATACCAAGGAAACCAACGAATCCCAACTGACCGAAATGATGGTGGGTAAAAAGGTTACGCTCAACATTGAGCGCAAAGAGCCGGTCGACCGTCAACTGCGTCTGGAAGTCAAGGACATTGAGTGTCATACCCGTGAAGGGCATAAGATTTTGGATGATGTATCCTTTGAAGCCTACGGCGGCGAGATACTGGGTATCGCCGGTATTGCCGGATCGGGTCAGCGTGAACTGCTCGAATCGATTGCCGGACTGCAGAGTCTGGACGGCGGCGAGATTCTCTATCACAATCCTAAGACCGACCATGTCGACAATCTGCGCGACAAGACTCCCTTGCAGATTCGGGATCTGGGTGTGCGCTTGTCCTTTGTGCCGGAGGATCGTCTGGGCATGGGGCTGGTCGGCAATATGGATATTGTTGATAACATGATGCTACGCTCCTATCGTAAGGGCCATTCGGTCTTTGTATCCCGTAAAGCCCCCCACGATCTGGCCGAGCATATCGTAAAACAACTGGAGGTGGTAACCCCCGGTCTGTCCACACCGGTGCGTCGGCTGTCGGGCGGTAATGTGCAAAAAGTACTGGTCGGGCGCGAGATTGCCTCGGCACCCAGCGTGCTGATGGCCGCCTATCCGGTACGCGGTTTGGATATTAATTCGTCGTATTTGATCTATGACCTGCTCAATCAGCAAAAAGAGCGGGGCACGGCCGTCATTTTTGTCGGCGAGGACTTGGATGTGCTGATGGAACTGTGCGACCGTATTCTGGTCATCGGCGGCGGACGGATCACAGGTGTGGTCGATGGCCGTACGGCGACCAAAGAGGAGATCGGTTTGCTTATGACCAAGCATGACGGAGGTGAAAGCCATGTCAACTAAACAGAAACCGGTGCGGGAACCGTTGATCCATATCACCAAGCGTGACGGGGTCCCGATGTGGACAGGCATCGCTGTGCGTGCCGTTGCCATCGTGCTTTCGATCGTGGTGTGTGCCGTGTTGGTCGTGCTGATCACAGGCGCCAATCCCATTGATTTTTTCAGTGCGGTCATTAAGGGCTCGTTTGGTTCCCAGCGTAAACTGTGGATGGCGGGGCAGGACGTGGCCATGCTGTTGTGTATTGCTTTGGCCGTAACTCCCGCTTTTAAGATGCGATACTGGAACCTCGGCGCCGAGGGACAGGTGCTGATCGGCGGTCTGGCGGCCGGCGCTTGCATGATCTACGTGGGAAATGCATTGCCCACAACCCTTTTGCTGATCGTCATGTTTGTTGCCAGTTTGTTGGCTGGCGCCATTTGGGCAGTCATCCCCGCACTCTTTAAGGCAAAATGGAACACCAATGAGTCGCTGTTTACCTTGATGATGAACTATGTGGCCATGCAGTTGGTATCTTTCTTCATTATTTTGTGGGAAAACCCCAAGGGCTCCGGTCAGGTGGGTATCATCAATATGGATTCGCAGGTCGGCTGGTTGCCGTCCATCGGCGGGCAGAAATATCTGCTCAATATCCTGATCGTGGCGGCCGTTACCGTGGGTATGTTTATCTACCTGCGCTATAGCAAGCAGGGGTATGAGATTTCGGTCGTGGGCGAGAGCGAAAATACGGCGCGGTACAGCGGCATCAATGTCAAGAAAGTCATTGTACGCACCGTGGCCATTTCGGGTGCTCTGTGCGGTCTGGCCGGTCTTATGCTGGTAGCGGGGACCGACCATTCGATTTCCACCGACACCGCCGGCGGCGACGGCTTTACCGCCATTATCGTGTCGTGGCTGGCTAAGTTTAATCCTTTCATGATGGTATTGGCTTCTTTCTTGATTGTGTTCCTGCAGCGCGGCGCGGGCGAGATCGCTACCGCTCTGCGGCTCAATACCAGCATTGCCGATATTCTCACCGGTGTCATTTTGTTCTTTATCATCGGTTGTGAATTTTTCATCAATTATAAGATCAACTTCCGCAAGAAAGGAGGCAACGCCTGATGGAGATCTTTGCTACCTTTATCAACCGCGCGGTCATGCAGGGCATTCCCTTGCTCTATGGCTCAACGGGCGAGATCATTACCGAAAAGTCGGGCAACCTTAACCTCGGCATCCCCGGTATTATGTACGTCGGCGGTGTCTGCGGTATCATCGGTGCCTTCTTCTATAAGCAGGCGGTCGGCGTGGTACAGCCTTTCTTAGGCATTCTCATTCCGTTACTCTGCGCCTTGGCCGGCTCGGCGCTCATGTCGCTGATCTATGCGTTTTTAACCATTACGTTGCGTGCCAACCAGAACGTCACCGGTCTGGCGTTGACAACCATGGGCGTCGGCATCGGTAACTTCTTCGGTGGTTCGCTGGCTACCCTCTACGGGGAGGGCGGTTCGCTGGCCATGACCGAGGTGTCCAACTTCTTCCGCGCGGCTTTGCCTTTTGCCGAGAAGTGGGGCGCGATCGGCACCATTTTCTTCTCCTACGGGTTTTTGGCTTATTTGGCAATCGTGATTGCTGTCATTGCCTCGCTTGTGCTGACCCGCACCCGCGTAGGGCTGAACCTGCGCGCCGTGGGTGAGAGTCCGGCTACGGCCGATGCCGCCGGTATTAACGTTACCAAGTATAAATATGTGGCCACCGTTTTGGGCGGTACCATTGCGGGCTTGGGCGGCTTGTACTTTATCATGGACTATACCTCGGGTATCTGGTCCAACGGCGGGTTTGGCGACCGCGGCTGGCTGGCCATCGCCTTGGTTATCTTCGCCATCTGGCGTCCCAATATGGGTATCCTCGGTTCCATCCTCTTTGGCGGCCTGTATATCGTATATTTGTTTATTCCGGGTCTTACCCGTGAGTCGCAGGCGCTCTTTAAGATGTTGCCGTATATCGTAACGATCGTGGTGCTGATTGCCACCAGCATGCGTAAAAAGCGGGAAAATCAGCCGCCGGCGCATCTGGGTCTGTCCTATTTCCGCGAAGAAAGATAATTCTACAACTTGCGCTTATGTGATTTTTTGTGAAATTTGACCCGTCCGGGTTTACGGACGGGCTTTTTTCTTATATAATAAAAATAATACGATTACGGAGGAAAGGATATGGATCATTTGTTATTGTTGATGGCGGCCGTTATTGTGGTGTGCGTCATCAGTAACC
>JAZNSU010000139.1:0-2790 GCA_045591385.1 Eubacteriales bacterium | reverse complement strand
ATGGATTCGCAGGCCGGCTGGTTGCCCTCTATCGGCGGGCAGAAATATCTGCTTAATATCTTGATCGTAGCGGCCGTTACGATCGGCATGTTTATCTATCTCAAGTACAGCAAGCAAGGATATGAGATCTCGGTCGTAGGCGAAAGTGAGAACACGGCACGGTACAGCGGCATCAATGTCAAAAAGGTCATTGTGCGCACCGTTGCCATTTCGGGTGCGATCTGCGGTCTGACGGGTCTTATGCTGGTAGCGGGGACCGACCATTCGATCTCTACCAATACGGCAGGCGGCGACGGGTTTACGGCCATTATCGTATCGTGGCTGGCCAAGTTCAATCCCTTTATGATGGTGCTGGCCTCATTCCTGATCATCTTTCTGCAACGTGGTGCAGGCGAGATTGCTACCGCCTTGCGCCTGAATACCAGCATTGCCGATATTCTCACCGGCGTCATCTTATTCTTTATCATCGGTTGTGAGTTTTTCATTAATTATAAGATCAACTTCCGCAAGAGAGGAGGGAATGCCTGATGGAAATATTTGCTACCTTTATTAACCGTGCCGTTATGCAGGGAATTCCCTTGCTCTACGGCTCAACGGGCGAGATCATCACCGAAAAGTCGGGCAACCTCAATCTCGGCATCCCCGGTATCATGTATGTCGGCGGTGTGTGCGGTATCATCGGCGCCTTCTTTTATAAGCAGGCGGTCGGCGTGGTGGAACCCTTCTTGGGCATTCTCATTCCGCTGCTCTGCTCGCTGGCAGGCTCAGCACTCATGTCGCTGATCTATGCCTTTTTAACCATCACCCTGCGTGCCAACCAGAATGTTACCGGTTTGGCGTTAACGACCATGGGTGTCGGCATCGGTAACTTCTTCGGCGGCTCGTTGGCTACCCTCTACGGCGAGGGCGGTTCGCTGGCTATGACCGAGGTGTCTAATTTCTTCCGTGCGGCTCTTCCTTTTGCCGAGAAGTGGGGCGCTGTCGGAACCATCTTCTTCTCCTACGGATTTTTGGCCTATTTGGCTATTGCGATTGCTATTGTTGCATCAATTGTGCTGACCCGCACCCGAGTGGGACTCAATCTGCGTGCCGTGGGCGAAAGTCCGGCAACAGCCGATGCCGCCGGTATTAATGTCACCAAGTATAAGTATATTGCCACCATCTTGGGCGGTACCATTGCCGGTTTGGGCGGCTTGTATTTCATCATGGACTATACCTCCGGTATCTGGTCCAACGGCGGGTTTGGCGACCGTGGCTGGCTGGCTATCGCCTTGGTTATCTTTGCCATTTGGCGGCCTAACATGGGTATCCTCGGCTCGATCCTGTTCGGCGGTCTGTATATTGTCTATCTGTTTATTCCGGGACTGACCCGTGAAACACAGGCGCTCTTTAAGATGTTGCCCTATATCGTTACCATCGTGGTTCTGATCGCTACCAGCATGCGCAAAAAGCGGGAAAACCAGCCGCCGGCCCATCTGGGTCTGTCCTATTTTCGCGAGGAACGATAAAAATAAAGGCCGAGTATTGAAATGCTCGGCCTTTTATGATACCATAAAAGAAAAAGGAGATCTGACCTATGAACCGTTTTGTACTCAATGAAACCTCTTACCATGGCGCCGGTGCCATCACCGTCATTCCCGACGAGATCAAGAACCGTGGCTTTGCCAAAGCCTTTGTCGTCACCGATAAGGGTCTGTGCGATGTCGGTGTACCCCAGAAGGTCACCGCTCTGCTCGATGCGGCCGGTATCCCCTATGAACTGTATAACGATATCAAGCCCAACCCTACGATTGAAAATGTCCAGAACGGCATTGCCGCATTCAAGGCCTGCGGCGCCGATTGCATCGTAGCCATCGGCGGCGGCTCTTCGATGGATACCGCCAAGGCGATCGCAATTGTGGCCACCAACCCTGAGTTTTCCGATATTCGCTCGCTTGAGGGCGTGGCTCCTACCAAGAACCCCTGCGCACCGATTATTGCCGTTCCCACCACGGCCGGTACCGCCGCCGAGGTTACCATCAATTATGTCATTACCGATGTGGAGAAAAAGAGAAAATTCGTCTGCGTCGATGTGCATGATATCCCCGTCTGCGCCGTTGTCGATCCCGATATGATGGCCGGTATGCCCGCCGCACTTACGGCTGCCACCGGTCTGGATGCGCTGACTCATGCCATTGAGGGCTATATCACCAAGGGCGCTTGGGAACTGTCCGATATGTTCCATATCAAAGCCATCGAGATCATCGCCCGTTCGCTCCGTGCCGCCGTTAAGGGTTGCCCCGACGGTCGCGAAGGCATGGCGCTGGGCCAGTATGTGGCCGGTATGGGCTTCTCCAATGTCGGTCTGGGCGTGGACCACTCGATGGCACATACCCTGTCGGCCTATTATGATATGCCCCACGGCAAGGCCTGCGCCACCTTACTGCCCACTGTTATGGCGTTCAACGCTCCCGCCACCGGCGAGAAGTATCGTGAGATCGCCCGTGCCATGGGCGTCGAGGGCGTGGACAGCATGACTCAGGACGAGTACCGTGCCGCCGCCGTCGCCGCCGTACAGAAACTGGCCGAGGATGTCGGTGTCGAATGCTCGCTCAAGGGTATTGTTAAGGAAGAAGATGTCGCCGCCCTGTCGGCCGATGCCTTTGCCGATGCCTGCCGCCCCGGTAACCCCCGTGATATCACCGAGGCCGAAATTGCCGAACTCTACCGTTCTTTGATGTAATTTTTGAAAAACCTTACCCGTCCGTCTTTACGGACGGGTCTTTTTTCGTTATAATGAGAGCGGAGGGA
>JAZNSU010000138.1:0-1597 GCA_045591385.1 Eubacteriales bacterium | reverse complement strand
GGCGATATTCGGGATTGGGACAGTGCGGTTGCCGCCACCCAAACAGGTGCGGCAGGGTTGATGCTTGGTCGGGCCACGCTTGGTGATCCTTGGATTTTTCGACGGCTCAAAACTTTGGCGAACGGGGAGAAACCCGAAGAGATTACGGCTAACCGCCGTTTGGCGGCGGCATTGCTTCATGCTAAGAGGTTGTGCGAGCATAAGGGAGAGCGTACGGGAATGTGCGAAAGCCGCAAGTTTTCGGCATGGTATATCAAAGGTTTTTCCGATGCGGCCATGTTACGGGACGCCGTCTGTCGTGTGACGACTTATCGGCAGTTGGAAGATTTGCTTAGCCAATACATCACACAGGATATGGAAGAGAGGGATGTGTTTTGACCGATCTTGAAATTGTAAAACGCATTCGTGCCGGTCATACGAAGGCCTATGCGGATTTGATTACCCGATATGAACAGGCGATCTATGCGGCATTTTTGCAGGCGGGGTTAGCCTCCGGTGAGGCGGTCAAGCGAACGCAGGATGTGTTTACGGAAGGATATATGCATCTGGGAAATATAAATAAGGAGACCGATGCGGCCTGGGCATTTTTCCGTATTTTTGTTTCGAAACTGCCAATTGAGGGGCAAAATTGGTATCAAAAAGCATTGAAATTGGATGAAAATGAGCGAGTTTCTCTCGTTTTGCGCCAGATTTTTAACCTTTCTTATGAAGAAATTGCAGAAAAAATGGCAATTTCTCGTGAAAAAGTGGCCGAATGTTTAATGACTGCCCGTGAGGCGTTGGTATCCGATCTTCCGGCAAGTGCTTCTTGTGAAAAGTATCGGCAAATGATGTCCTACTATCTGGATAATGAGTTATCCCGTGCCGAACGAATGGATTTTGAGGTACATTTGGAAAACTGCTCGGCCTGCATGGAAAGGTATGAGGCTTTACAGAGAGTGGTTCCTGAGCCGGTATATGAGTTACTCCCCGAATCGGTGGAGTCGTTTGTTTGGGAACGGCTACAGGAAGCCCTTGAGGAGGATCAGGAGGACGAGCCGAAAGAAAATCTGGAGGAAAGATTAGCTAAGAAACAAAACCTGCGCATTTGGCTTTTGATTGGCGGAGTATTGCTGTTCAGTTTATTCAGTTGGTTATTCTCGCTGGGATACGATACTCATCTTTCGCAGGAATCAGGCGGGGCAGGGATGAGCAATCCCGCTGTGGAGGTTACCGACCCCGACGGTTTTTCCTTGGCGCTGGCTCAGGAGATCAAGCAGTCCCATGCCGTCTTTGTTGATTTTGGTATGAACCGAGCGGCTATGACTGAAAAAGCCTTTATTATCAAACTGGCGGATTATATTGCCGCTCAGCCGGCACAGGAGTATAAAGGGCCTGTCAATGCGGGCAATCTTGGTACGATTCGTGCCAATCCGAAACTGTCCTGCACCATCACCATCACCTCGCAACATCACTTGTTGGTGGACACCGGTGATGCAATATGGGAATTGCAAACCAATCGGGACGAACTGCTCGACGTCTTAAAAGAACTTGGTATATAAAGAAAACGACTGCCGATGCGATAGGCTCGGCAGTTGTTTGTTTTATTGACAAAAAG
>JAZNSU010000137.1:0-2293 GCA_045591385.1 Eubacteriales bacterium | reverse complement strand
CCTATGTCTATCTCGAACCCTTTATGGAGATCGAGGTTTATTATTCTATGATTCGCAAATTCCACGACGCCGGTATTCATCAACATATGTATACCAACGGTACCCTCTGTACCGTGGAGAATTTGAAAGCCCTCGGCGAGGCAGGTCTGGATGAGTTGCGCTTTAACCTCGGCGCCACCCTCTGCTCAGATGTGGTGATCCGAAACATGGCACTCGCCAAAACATATATCCCCCATGTCGGCATTGAAACCCCCATGACCGAAGAATTTTTCAATGCCTTTTTGGCGAAGAAAGAGGCGATTCTCGGTACCAGCCTCGACTTTATCAACTGCGCCGAATTGCACCTCAACCCCAACAATCTGGAAAATTATATCGGTATGCCGATGTACATCTGCCGTCAGGGCTACCTCTCTCCGATTGAGAGTCGGGAACTCACCCTGAAGTTTATGAAGATCGCCGACGATGAGGGCTGGCCGCTGGCCGTGCACGATTGTGCCAATCGCACCAAGTTTGCCCGTGACCTGAATTTGAAAGCCAAAGAGGGCGGCTGGTTCGGCGCCAGCGACTATGCCTGCGAGTTCGACACCGTCCCCTTTGAAGCCTTGTTACCTACCCTCTACGATGAAGACTTTGCCTTTGTAGAAGAAGAACCCCTCCCTAAGGGTTACCGCCCCGGCGATCTGCTTTACTAATATTTGTGACGGAGGTGCGCAAATGGCCCCCATCTTATATATCGTCATTCCCTGCTATAACGAACAGGCGGTATTGCCCATTACCGCACCCCTGTTTTTGAACAAGTTGCAGGAACTGACCGAACAAGAGAAAATCAGCCCGAACAGTCGTGTCCTCTTCGTCAACGACGGCAGTAAGGATCATACATGGTCGATCATTTGTGATTTGGCCAAGCAGGACGAACGAGTCGAGGGCATCTGCCTAAGCCGCAACCAAGGCCACCAAAATGCTTTGCTGGCCGGACTGATGGAAGCCAAGGACAAATGTGATATTACCATCAGTATCGACTGCGACGGGCAGGACGACATTAACGCCATGGATCAAATGGTTGATGCCTATCGAAACGGCGCCGAGGTCGTCTACGGCGTGCGCAGTTGTCGCAAAACCGACTCTTTTTTTAAGCGCGTAGCCGCACAAGGGTACTATAAGGTGCTCAATGCCATGGGCGCCGAGGTCGTTTATAATCACGCCGATTATCGCCTGCTCTCAGCAAAGGTACTTAAGGAATTTGCCAACTTCAAAGAGGTCAACATTTATTTGCGCGGCATGGTGCCCATGGTCGGATTTCCCAGTACCTGTGTCTATTATGAACGCAACGAAAGATTGGCGGGCAAGAGCCATTACCCCCTGCGTAAAATGCTGTCGCTGGCTTGGAACGGCATTACCGGACTTTCCACTAAGCCCATCCGCCTGATCATGGGCTTCGGGATGCTGGTGGCACTACTGAGCATGGTCGGCATTATATGGTCGATTATTGTGGCCGTCAACGGACAAGCCGTGTCGGGCTGGGCATCGCTGACCAGTATTCTGTGTTTCTTAGGTGGTGTGCAACTACTCAGTATCGGCATGATCGGGGAGTATGTTGGGAAAATGTATATGGAAACCAAGGCCCGCCCCCGCTATATCATTAGTGAACGAACAAATGAGGAAACGAATGAATAATATTGTGCTTATCGGCATGCCCGGCAGCGGAAAATCAACCGTCGGGGTATTGCTGGCCAAAATGCTGGGCATGAACTTTGTTGATGCCGACCTGCTCATCCAACAGCAAGAGGGCATGAAATTATATGAGATTTTAGAGAAAAAGGGTAACGCCTATTTTGCCAAGGTCGAAGATGCGGTCAACGCTTCAATATGCGCGGAACATACCGTCATTGCCACCGGTGGCAGTGTCGTATACGGGGAAGCGGCCATGAAGCATTTGAAAGAGATCGGCACCGTTGTCTATCTGAAAGTTCCCCTCAAGGAACTGGAACGGCGCATCAAGAATTTTGCCACCCGCGGCATACAAATGGAGCAGGGGCAGACCTTGGCTGATCTGTACGCCGAGCGAATCCCTCTGTATCAGCGGTATGCTGATGTTACGGTAGCCACCGGCGGCGGGGGATTGCAAAGAAATGCCGAAAAAATTATACAGGCACTGGGCGATTTTGCTTGACAAGCGCCCTTAGACCATGTATAATATATGAGCAATTATTATCTATATGTGACTTCATATATAGGACAAACCGTTAGGAGGTGTCACCATGGTAAGAACTTATCAGCCCAAAAAGCGTCAGCG
>JAZNSU010000136.1:0-8800 GCA_045591385.1 Eubacteriales bacterium | reverse complement strand
TCGGATTGGCACCGCTGGAAATGTTCTTAAGTCCCTCACGGATCATAACCTGAGCCAGCAAGGTAGCGGTAGTGGTACCGTCACCGGCCACGTCGTTGGTCTTGGTGGCCACTTCTTTTTCCAACTGGGCACCCATATTCTCAAAGGCATCTTCCAGTTCAATTTCCTTGGCAATGGTCACGCCGTCATTGGTAATGAGGGGTGCACCGTATTTCTTGTCAAGAACCACGTTACGGCCCTTAGGACCCATGGTGATCTTAACGGTGTTTGCCAATTTATCCACGCCGGCCTGCAGAGCCTTGCGTGCTTCTTCTCCATAAATAATCTGCTTTGCCATTGGTAGTGTCCTCCTTATTCAACCACGGCGAGAATGTCGCCCTGTCTGACAATGATATATTCTTCCCCGTCGAGTTTAACCTCAGTGCCGGAATACTTGCTGGTGATAACCTTTTGACCAACCTTTACGGTCATCTCTACCATATTTCCGTCCACCATGCCTCCGGGGCCTACTTCAATAATTTCCGCCACTTGGGGCTTCTCCTTGGCCGATGCAGTAAGAATGATGCCGCTCTTGGTGGTCTCCTCGGCTTCTACCATCTTCACCACAACTCGATCCAGTAACGGTTTGAGTTTCATAATTTTTCCTCCTATTATGAAAAATAATAACAAAATCGGTAGGTTAGCACTCGAGTGAACTTAGTGCTAAAACCTACCAATGTTATAGCAAATATTTGGTATTTTGTCAAGGATATTCAGGCAATTTTTAAAAAGAATTTTTCAGTCAATCCTTGCGAGTGCTAAGCGGCACTACCACCTTCAAGGCATGAGTCAGCAACTCAATCTCTGCCTTGCTCGTCATCTCCACTTCTCCGTCATAGGAAATGGCAAAAGGACGATCGGAACCAATCGTCATGCTCCTCCCCCGTGCCTTGGTAATCAAGTGAGAAAGCGGTTCATGGTTTCCGACTTTATATTTACCGACAAAGCCGGTAATTTGCAGTCTGGACATATGTTTTACCGCCAGACAATCCATCAATCCGTCATCCATCTCGGCTTGCGGAGCGGCTAAAAACCCGCCGCCGTATACCCGCCCGTTTGCGGCTACAGCCAATAACGATTTTCCCTCATATAACAGCGTATCATCCACCATAACAGTCATGTTGTTGCCCAACCGCTGAATAAAGGTATAAAACAAGGCTATGTAATAGGCCAAATTACCGGTAAACCATTTTTTGAATTTCGTCACATTTCCGGCAACCATCGCATCAAATCCGCAGTTGATAATGTTCATGGAGATCCGATCACCGCATTTAAGCAGATCAATCGCCTGCGCCTGCCCGTTTACCATGGCCTCAATATCGGTAAAATCATAGTCAGGAAAGGATTTCACAAAATCATTACCCGTCCCATTAGGAATGGGCGCAATCTCCACGTGAGCGGCTTGATAGCAACCCGTCACCGCCTCATGTAAGGTACCATCCCCGCCGATGCAGTAAATTCGGGTCGGCTCACCGCTGTGCGCCGCCTGTGCCGCCAGTTCGGTGCCATGATCAGGATATTCAGTTAAATGAATTTCATACTCATCCTGCCGATCTGAAAAAATGCGACGAATGGTTTGGATAATCTCATTGGCATTTCGCTTCTTACCGGCCACCGGATTGATAATAAAATAATGTCTCATTTTACGTCCTTATAAATAGACGGACCGGAAAGGGCTCCGGCCCGAAATTTATTTAAGAATTATAGTATCCCCGATCTGGCTTGCCTGTCGCTTCTCCCGATCCCGCAACACCTCAGGCTCTCCTTCGCCCTTGGCCGCTTCCTCGGTAATTACAACACGGTAGATCTCTTCATCCCCCGGAATCTCATACATGAGTTTCCCCATGATACGCTCCATAATGCCACGCAATCCACGGGCACCGGTATTGCGCTCGGCCGCCTTGGCGGCAATGGCACGCAACGCTCCATCGGTGAATTCCAATTCTACCCCGTCCAGCGCCAGCAACTCTTTATACTGCTTAGTCAGTGCATTTTTCGGTTCAGACAAGATCCGCACAAAAGCATCCTCATCCAACGCATCCAACGCTACAATCACCGGCATACGCCCAACCAATTCGGGAATGAGTCCAAACTTGACCAAATCATGCGGCTCAGCAAGTTTCAGATACCCTTCCTTGATCTTCTCCTTGCGAGAGCGTACATCCGCGCCAAATCCCAGCGACACCTTCTCGGTGCGCTTTTCAATCACTTTATCCAGCCCATCAAACGCACCGCCGCAAATAAAGAGAATGTTGCGCGTGTCAATCTGGATCAGATCCTGATGCGGATGCTTACGTCCACCCTGCGGCGGTACGCTGGCAACCGTGCCCTCTAAGATCTTGAGCAATGCCTGCTGAACCCCCTCACCCGATACATCACGGGTAATAGACGGATTCTCACTCTTGCGGGCAATCTTGTCGATCTCATCAATATAAATGATGCCGTTTTGCGCCAAACTGATATCAAAGTCCGCCGCCTGAATCAAGCGAAGCAGGATATTTTCCACATCTTCGCCCACATAACCGGCTTCGGTCAGCGTCGTCGCATCGGCAATGGCAAACGGAACACCCAGCGCCTTTGCCAAGGTCTCAGCAAGCAAAGTCTTGCCGCAACCCGTCGGCCCAAGGAAAAGCACATTGCTCTTTTGTAACTGCACATCGGGGTCACTCTGAATGCCGATTATTCTTTTGTAATGATATAAACGGCTACCGCCAGCGCAATCTTGGCATCGTCCTGCCCGATCACGTGCTCATCCAATAACGCCTTGAGCGCCTTAGGCTTGAGCAACTTGATCTCCTGCGATGACCCCGTTGTCGGCAACGGCTTATCCAAAATCTGCATGCACAGTTCTACACACTCATCACAAATATAGGCATCATTCATGCCGGCAATCAGCTTATCCGCCTGCTCCCTCGGCTTGCCGCAAAAGGAACAAAAAGCGCCGTCCCCGTAGTTATTGTTTGCCATGAACTACCCTCTTTATCTCTTTTCAATAACCTTGTCGATCAAGCCGTATTCCAAGGCTTCCTTGGCCGACATGAAATTATCACGCTCGGTATCCCGCTCGATCTCCGAGAGCGGCCGTCCGGTATTGGCCGCCAAAATCGTGTTCAACTTCTCACGAGTCTTGCGAATATGGTCAGCATGAATAATGATATCCGATGCCTGCCCCTGCGCCCCGCCTAACGGCTGATGGATCATGATCTCGCTGTTCGGCAACGCCAGACGCTTCCCCTTCGCCCCTGCCGAAAGCAGGAATGCACCCATGGAAGCCGCCATACCCACACAAATGGTGGATACGTCACACTTAATGTAATTCATCGTATCATAAATGGCCATGCCGGCAGAAACCGAACCACCCGGACTGTTGATATAGAAGCAAATATCCTTTTCGTTATCCTGCGCTTCCAGATACAAAAGCTGGGCCACCACCAAAGATGCCGTCGTGTCATTCACCTGATCCGACAGGAAAATAATACGGTCATTAAGCAAGCGTGAATAGATATCGTACGAACGCTCCCCACGATTGGTCTGCTCAACTACCATCGGCACCAAACTCATAAAATCATTCATTCTTCCGGCACTCCTTTACTCAACGTTAACTATTATACTCGCATTTGCCGAGATTATTATTCCTCGGTCTTCTCTTCTGCCTTCTTTGTTGCCTTTTTCGTTGCCTTCTTTTCTTTCTTCACGGTAACTTTAGCGTTGGCAACAACAAATTTCAGAGCCTTGTCAACGGCAATATCCTGAGTCATCTGCTCGGCAGGCAGGAAGGCCTTAACCTGATCCAGCTCAATGCCATACTGCTCAGAAACACGCTTGTACTCGGCTTCCAACTCATCCTCGGAAACCACAACGCTCTCAGCCTTAACAATCTCTTCCAGCGCCAAACGGGCACGAACCGTCTTATCGGCACGATCCTTGAAGGAAGCACGGAAATCTTCCATCTTCATGCCGGTATACTTCAAATAGGTCTGCACATCCAGGCCCTGCTGACGCATATTCTGATCATACTCGTTGATCATGGTATCGATCTGCTGCTCAACCATGGCATCAGGCACATCCGCCGTCATGCCTTCCACGATCTTCTCCATGATGGCCTGCTCAACCGCACGGTCAGCCTGCGCATCCATGTACTCGGTCATCTTCTTCTTCATGTCAGCCTTGTAATCAGCCAACGTGTCAAACTCGCTGACATCCTTGGCAAACTCATCATCCAGCTCAGGCAACTCTTCAAACTTGATCTCATGAATTACGCACTTAAACTCAGCAGCCTTGCCGGCCAAAGACTTCTCATGATATTCTTCGGGGAAGGTTACGCTGACAACCACATCCTCATCGATGCTCTTGCCAACCAACTGCTCCTCAAAACCGGGAATAAAGGAACCGGACCCCAGCACCAAACTGTGATTCTCCGCCTTGCCGCCGTCAAAAGCAACGCCGTCTACCGAACCGTCAAAATCCAGAACTACTGTATCGCCCATCTGTGCCGCACGATCAGTCACATCAACGGTGCGGGCATGCGCCTTGCGCACATGCTCAAGCTCCTGCTCGATCTGCGCATCTTCAACCTTAACTTCCATCTTCTCGGCCTCAATGCCCTTGTACTCGCCCAGAGTCACCTCAGGACGAACGGGAACCTTGGCAACCAGAACATAGCCCTTGTCATCAACACTCTTGATGTCGATCTCACCGGGGGCGACAACATCCAGACCGGCCTCTTCGACAGCCTTGTCATAGGCCTCGCCGTAAGTCTTATTGATGGCCTTCTCATAGAACATGCCTTTGCCGTACATCTTTTCAATGATGTTGCGGGGAGCCTTGCCCTTACGGAAGCCCTTAATAGCAATATTGGGAGCCGCCTCAGCATAGGCTTCGTCTACCGCCGCGGTAAACACCTTGCCGGTAACGGCAATTTCCAGCTCAACTACACTCTTTTCCAGTTTCTTTACGCTGTTGATCTTCATGGGTTATTTCCTCCGAAATTTTCTTTAATCAATTGTACATTTTAACATAATTGGTAAATAAATTCAATATCAAATTATGAATTATTCTTCCAAAAAGTCTTTTAATCGCTTACTGCGTGACGGATGTCTCAGTTTCCGCAACGCTTTTGCCTCGATCTGACGGATACGTTCACGGGTTACGTTGAAATCTCGTCCCACTTCTTCTAAGGTGCGCATACGCCCGTCTTCCAAGCCAAACCGCATTTTAAGCACCTTCGCCTCACGCTCAGTCAATGTCTTTAGCACATCTTCCAGCTCCTCCTTGAGCATCATCTGAGAGGCCGCATCTGACGGCGCCGTAATATCCTCATCGGGGATAAAGTCACCCAAATGACTGTCCTCTTCCTCACCGATCGGCGTTTCCAGCGGAATCGGCTCTTGGGCAATTTTGAGCACTTCCCGAATCTTTTCAACACTCATGCCCATCTCCTGCGCCACCTCTTCAGGCTTAGGCTGACGCCCCAACTCCTGCAATAGCTGTCGCTCCACACGCATGACCTTATTAATGGTCTCTACCATGTGTACGGGAATACGAATGGTACGAGCCTGATCGGCAATGGCACGGGTAATGGCCTGACGAATCCACCATGTCGCATAGGTCGAGAATTTGTAGCCCTTGGAATAATCAAACTTCTCAACCGCCTTGATCAGTCCCATATTACCCTCTTGAATCAAGTCCAAGAACATCATGCCGCGCCCCGCATACCGCTTGGCAATGCTGACGACAAGACGCAGATTGGCCTCGGACAACTTGGCACGCGCCTCCTCATCCCCTTCAGCCATACGTTTAGCCAACGCCTGTTCTTCTTCATTGGAAAGAAGCGGCACACGCCCGATCTCTTTGAGATAAATCTTGACCGGATCGTCTACCGAGATCCCTTCATTGGAAAGCACCTCTTCAAGATTGTTGCTCTTGAGGATCTCGCTGTTATCCTCTTCCTCTTCCAGCAACTCCTCATCGGGAATCTCGTCAAAGGTCTTGTCCACAATTTCGATCTGCATACTCTCTAAGGATTCCACGATCTTCTCAAATTGATCCTGTGTCAGCTGGATCTCCCCAAACGCCTCATGGATCTCCTTTTGGGAAAGCATACCCTTAGCTCGTCCCTCATCCATCAAGTTTTTCAGAATCTGTTTTTTGTCCGGCTTTTCACCGTTTACACCGTTGTTGATTGCTTCTTCATTCGGCATAACGATTACTCCTTTCTTTTTTGACCCTTTTTGTTTAACTCTAAAAATCGGCGTATCGTCTCCGGATCTTCTCCGGCCATATCGCCGCCCGTTGTCTGCAATACCCGCGCATAATCACATGCCTGCCGCAACTCATTATCGGCCGCCACCGCCATCACCGTGTACTGTGTCAGCCTTGCCACCTCCTCGGTGGTCAGATGCCCCGCCAGCGCCGAGATCGAAACCGTACCCTCTTCCTCGATCTGCTGTCGCATCAGGCGGAAAATGTTACGGTTAAAGGCCGTAACAAAATTCTCCTCGGTGATCGGCGGATCTAACTTTTTATAATAATCGGGGTGTTTAAGCAAGACGGCAATCAATCCTTCTTCGGCTCTCGCCGCCTTGAGATTGATGCTCTTTTCGGGGTTGATGCGATCCCGCACACCCGCCATCTTATCCATTTCTTCCCGCATCTGTTTCTTTTTAGCCGCCGCTTCCCGATTATCGGAAATGTGCTTGATCTCAGCGCGAATAAACTCAGCCGAAATCTCAGTCTCCTGCGCCACACGGGAAATGTATACCTCCCGCTCCACAGGACTGCGCACACCTGCCAAAATCGACGATGCCTTTTTCAAATACTCGCTCTTATCTTCCGGAATGGAAAAATCAAAGTTTCTCCGCTCCTTGGCTAACAGATAGGTGATCTGACTGCCCGACCCATCCAGCAACCGCGCAAACTTCTGCGCTCCGTATTTCTGGATATATTCATCCGGGTCCTTGGCGCCCGTCACGGTCAGGATCCGTACTTTAATGCCCGTCTCTTCAAAATAACGGATAGCCTTATTCATGGCCGTCTGCCCCGCTTCATCCGAGTCTAAGCACAAAATAATCTCCTTAGCATATCGTGCCGCCAACCGCGCGTGCTCAGGCGTTACTGCCGTACCTAAGGGAGCAACGGCAAAGGAGAACCCCGCTTGATGCAGGCTGATGACATCCATGTACCCCTCACACAGTAATAACCGCTCACCGGGGGCATTTTTTGCATAATTTAAGGCAAATAGAACCTGACTCTTCTTGAATACCGGCGTATCAGGCGAATTTAGATACTTGGCACCGCCGCCGCTTTCCAAAATACGCCCGCCAAAGGCAATGACGTTTCCCGTCGTATCAATAATAGGGAAAATCACACGGTTACGGAATCGGTCATAATAGCCGCCCTTTTGCCCCCGTAACGCCAGCCCCGCCATCTCGATCTGCTCCTTGGTAAACCCCTTGGATGTCAGATGGCGGATCATATCATCCCAACTGTCGGGCGCATAGCCCAGTCCAAATCGGGTAATGGTCGATGGCGTCAGTTTTCGGGCAGCAAAATATTCCATACCTTTTTTGCCAATCTCACTTTTCAGGTTTTGATGGAAATGCCGCGCCGCCTCTTTGTTGATGGCCAAGGTCACCGCCCGACGTTGGCGGTATTCCCCCGCCCCCTCCCGTTCGGGCACCTGCATCCCGTAACGGTCGGCCAAAAAGTGTACGGCATCCATATAATCCAATTTTTCAATGTTGCGGATAAAGGTAATCACATCGCCACCATTGCCGCAACCAAAACAATAATAGGACTGTGAATCCACATAAACGGTAAAGGAACCCGTCTTCTCGCTATGGAACGGACACAGCCCCACGAAACGATTTCCGGCACGGCGCAATGTCACATATTGCGACACGACATCTTCTATCGTGGCGCGGCTTTTCAGTTGTTCAATAAACAGATCAAAATCCGCTCGTGCCATATTGATTCCTTTCTTTTATTTCGTCCAAAAGGCGGGCAAATACAATTCACTGTACTTACTCACCGCATAATTATCGGTCATCCCCGATATGTAATCACAGGCGGCACGGGGTATACCCTCCTGCTCAATAATCAACTGGTATTCTTCGGGCATCTGTTCGGGATGCTCAACAAAATACTGATACAAACTCTTGACAATCTCTTCCGCTTTACACTCTTCGGTCTTCGCCGCCGACGAGATATAGACATTATCAAACATAAACCGCAATAATGCGGCATGAGCATTTTTGACCGTTTTCTCCATTTCTATACAATCACGTCCTCGACTCTCTTCCACCACTGCTCGAATCATGGTGTTAAGCCGCTGTCGGGAATTGCCGCCTAAGATCTCGGCGATCTCGAACGGCACGTCGCCGTTTTCTAAAATACCGCCTCGAATGGCGTCGTCAACATCGTGATTGGCATAGGCAATCTTGTCGGCATATCGCACGATCTGCCCTTCCAACGTCTGCGACCACACCTCACCCGAATGATGCCCAATCGCATCAATCGTCTGCTTTGTGAGGTTCAAGCCCCGCCCCATCTTCTCCAGTCGGGTCACCACCCGCACGCTCTGCTCATAGTGATAGAAACCAAACGGACAAACCGCCGCCAGCGCACGCTCTCCCGCATGCCCAAACGGAGTGTGTCCCAGATCATGTCCCAAGGCCGCCGCCTCGGCTAAGTCCTCATTCAAGTTAAGGGCTCTGGCCATCGAGCGGGCAATCTGCGCCACCTCAAGGGTATGGGTCAGTCG
>JAZNSU010000135.1:0-15385 GCA_045591385.1 Eubacteriales bacterium | reverse complement strand
CCGATACACCACATTGGGGTCGATGATCAGCATCAACCCGCCCTGTTTGCGGATATACCGTTTCAGGTTTTCCACAAAAAAGGCGAGTAATTCCTTATTATGATAGTCCACCAGCAGGCCACGGGGCGCATAAAACCGACGTAACCCCAGTTGGATGCGTTCTTCTTGTATCATGGCGCCCGCCACAATCTGATCGCCCTGCTTGACACCGACAAAATGAATACGGATGCCCGTTTCCTCTTTCATCTGTGATATCTGGACCGACTGCATAAAGGAGGCCTGCGGGCACTGGTCATAAAAGGAACGATATTCTTCTTTTGTTAATCGATAAAATTCCATGCTATCCTCTTTATTTTGATTCCGTTACGGACGCAGACCCAATCCACCCTCGAAGGTCAGCGTTTCACCC
Organism: Eubacteriales bacterium; assembly: GCA_045591385.1. Lineage (GTDB taxonomy): Bacteria > Bacillota > Clostridia > Oscillospirales > UMGS1783 > CAKSHC01. Next base: position 14,976 of record JAZNSU010000135.1, on the reverse strand, counting down.
GTCATGTATTTGAAATCGGGATGGGCAAGGCTTACACAAGCACGGCCGATATCGGTTTCGGGATCCCCAAAGTAGCCCATCGGCGGGGTGTGTACGTTCTTATCAAAGGCATCGGGATAGGCGTTCTTGAAGTTTTCCAACTGTGCTGTCCAAGCCAGCGGGCAAATGACATTAACATTGATGCCGTCCTTGCTCCATTCGGACGCGGCGACACGAGTCATACCGCGGATGCCCTCCTTGGCGGCGGCGTAAGAACATTGGCCGTAGTTTCCAAATAAGCCGGCGCCCGAAGCGAAGTTGATAACCGTACCCTTGCTCTCCTTTAAGTAGGGGTAGCACGCCTGCATATAATGGAAAGTGGCATACAGTCCCGAATAGATGGCCAGGTCAAACTGCTCCACCGTCTGGTCGGCAATGGTTACGCCCGAAGCCGACGCCTGCGCATTGTTGATCAGCACGTCCACGCCGCCAAAGGCTTCCACCGTTTTGGCCACGACACCGGCGGCAATGGCCGCATTGTCAGCACCCGCCGAGATGTCAGCCTGCACCGGCAATACCTTAACGCCATACAAGCGCTCTAATTCTTCTTTAGCCTCTTCTAATTTCTTTACATTACGGCCGGTAATCACGATATTGGCGCCCTCTTTGGCATAAGCCGTGGCAATGCCGTAACCGATGCTGCCCGCCTTGCCGTTTGCCAGCACGGCACGGCCGCCACCGGTAATAATAACCGTCTTTCCACTTAAAAAACCCATTGTTCTGTTCTCCTTTACAGTAATTTTTCTAATGCATCGATATCCGATTCGAGGGTGGCCCAGCTGGTGGCAAAGCGCACAACTGAGTGGGTTTCTCCCCGTTTTTCCCAAAAACTAAAGCGTACAAAGGGGTGTAATTGCTCTATTTTTTCATTTTTTAACACCACAAACAGTTGATTTGTGGGCGAATTCAGATGAAAATCGTACCCTTTTTGCTCAAAAATGGCTCGTAATTTGGCCGCCATAGCGATAGCATGAGCCCCTAATTGCTCATATAAGCCATCGGTAAACAGGGTGTCAAACTGGATGCCCAGCAACCGTCCCTTGGCCAACAATCCCCCTTGTTGCTTGACCCTTGCCAAAAAGTGAGAAGGCGTATTATTTTTTGTGAAGACCAATGCCTCACCGCACAAAGCGCCTACCTTGGTGCCGCCGATATAAAAGACGTCACATAACTCGGCAATTTCGGGCAGGGTCAGATCGGAGTCGGGGCAGGCAAGAGCATAGCCCAGCCGAGCGCCGTCCATATACAGAGGCATATCGTATTCGTGGCAGACCTCAGCCAGCGCCGTTAGTTCGGCTTTGGAATATAGGGTGCCGTACTCGGTGGGATGAGATATGTAGACCATGCCGGGGAAGGGGCAATGGTCGTGGTGATCATCGGCATAAAAGTCGACCAGCATCTGCTTGAGGCTTTCGGCCTGCAATTTGCCGTCCGCATGAGGCAACAGTTGCACCTTACGCCCCGCGCTTTCAATGGCCGCGGCCTCGTGCACATTGATGTGACCGGTATCGGCTGCGACTACCGATTGATACGCATCGATCATATTCGATATGACAATGCGATTGGTTTGGGTGCCGCCCGACAGGAACCATACATCCACATCTTTCCCGCAGGCGGCGGCAATTTTTTTCTTGGCTGATTCGCAATACTCATCAAAGCCATAGCCGACCTGCTTATCGAAATTGGTCTGCGCCAGCCGCTCCAAGATGCGGGGATGACAACCTTCCGAATAATCGTTTTCAAATACCAGCATAGTCGCTCTCCTTTGTTTGATAAAAGGCTTTAAGCGCCTGCACCATCTGTTCGGTGGCCTGGGCGCCCGAAGTTTCCAAGCAGGAGTGCATGGCCAACTGGGGACAACCGATATCGACCATCGGCACCGACACCTGATTGGACAAAATAGCGCCTAAGGTAGACCCGCCTGCCTGATCGGGACGGTTATAATAATGCTGAACGGGCACGCCCGCTTTATGGCAGATCTCCTCAAAGATAGCCGAGGTGACGCCCTCGGTAGTATACTTGCGGTTGGCGTTGTGCTTAATGACCACCCCGCCGTTTAGGGTAACAGGTGCACCGTCGTCCGCCTTTTCCTTATGATTGGGATGGGCGGCATGGGCGTTGTCACAACTGACCAGAAAACTTTTAGCCAATTTGCGGGAGCGATCGCCCAAGCGCTCCAATACACTTGCCAAAAAGTCGGAAGCGGCGCCCTGTCGGGTCATGCTTCCTACCTCTTCGTTATCAAACAAGACATAGACATTGCCCGCATGAGGCTCTGTCAAGAAGGCGGTAAGGGAAGCGTACGCGCATTGTAGGTCATCGAGTCGGGGTGCGGTGATCATATCCCCGATCACCTGACCCTCCTGCGGATTATACAAAATCAGATCGGCATCGACCACATCACCCTCAATACGGTCAACAAGCGGAGAGCCAAGCGGTTGCAGATCAACCGACGGGTTGATCTTCTCGCCGTCGTTGACTCCTCGGTCTAAATGAATGGCCACATGGGGAATGATTGCCACCGGCTCTTTTAGGTCAACCAAGCGGGTTTCCAATCCTTGCTCGGTACGCACGGTAACCCGACCGGCGCAGGACAGGGGACGATCCATCCAACTGCTCATGATCATGCCGCCGTACACTTCCACGGCCAGATTTTCTTTATGCCATTTGACGGCCAAGGCCGGACTGTCACCATGAGAGGCGGTGATGCGGTACCCGTCCCCGCCCGCCACAAAGGCGATCAGCGCCGAGCCGCCGCGCATAACAAAATACCGTCCGCCTTGCTCAATTTTCCACTCGTCCCATTCCTGCAGTTGGGTAAAACCTGCATCCAGTAACGCGTTACGGGCAAAGGCTACCGCATGATAGGCAGTAGGACATTTTTTTATATAAGAAAACAACGATTGATTCATGATGACTCCAAAATCAGTAATTGTTATTAAAAATCCCCAAAAGCCAAACTTTCGGGGATTTGATAGGGTTTAGTTGGTATAGTTATCGAAATAGCCTTGTACGAGGACAACGGGAGTACCCTTATCGCCCGAACCGCTGGTGAGGTCGCACAGCGAACCGATCAGATCGGTCAACTGACGGGGGGTAGTGCCCTGTGCCGCCATGTTGCCTTTGAGGTTGCCGTCCTTGGCTTTGATGGACTCGGAAATCGCCTTTTTCAGTTCCTCGCCCGACAGATCCTTGAAATCGTTATCGGCCAAGTATTTGAGTTTCAATTCATTGGGGGTACCGATCAGCCCGTCGGTAAAGGCGGGGGAAACGACCGGATCGGCCAGTTCCCAGATCTTGCCCTGCGGATCTTTGAAAGCGCCGTCGCCGTACACCATGACTTCGACGTGTTTACCGGTGGCATCATAAATCTTTTTCTGGATATCGAGCACCAAACCTTGACATTCGCGCGGGAACAGTTTTACCTTGTCTTCGGTGGATTTATTCGAGCCGAGCAGACCGTATTTCTCATTACAACCCGAACCGTTGACGGGGGCGTTAAGAATTTCGTCCAGACTGTAGACCACCTTCGCTCCTGCTTCTCTGAGCAGACGCTTGGTGCGAGCGCGGGTATGGATATCGCAGGTTAAAACCGTATCGGTATAATCGAGGATGGCCTTAGGCTGGTTGGCGAAGATGATCTCGACCTCGGCGCCCATTTCGCGGATCAAGTTGCCGTAGTACTCCACATAGTCCACGCCGGTAAACTCCAGCTTCTGCACGCCGAAGACCTCGCGGTAGCGCTCGAGCGAGAGCACGTCGGTATACGGATTGATGCCGGCGGCATCGATCAAATCATACGTGGCCAGAGAGTTGCCCACCTCATCGGACGGATAGCTTAGCTGCAACACAATTTTGGATGCGCCTTTGGCAATGCCGCGCAGGCAGATGGCAAAACGATTACGGGACAAAATGGGGAAGAGCACACCAACGGTGCCTCCGCCCAGCTTGGCTTTCACATCGGCAGCAATATCGTCCACGCTGGCATAGTTGCCCTGCGCACGGGCGACGATGGATTCGGTAATGGAGATGACATCACGATCCCGCATAGCAAAGCCTTCGCTCTCGGCGGCGGCCAGTACACTATCGGCCACAATGGCAGCCAGATCGTCACCCTCACGGATGATCGGGCAGCGAATGCCACGGGACACGGTGCCGACTCTTCTCATTTTTTCTTCCATACAGATCCCTCGATTTCTTTGGAAAATATGTGTTAAACTAAGAACACCTTATTATACATCATAGTTTTTCCCGTTGCAACCTTTTCTTTCATCAGAATAAAAATTTTTATTATTTTGCTTTTTGGTATTTGCAAAACTAAAAACCTGTGTTATAATAATGACAGAAAATACCAACAGGTAAGGAGGGCTTGTAATGAAATTCATTTATTGCACTTTTTCTCATGTGCTCCTTTCATTCTCCGCCTTGCCCGATTGGAGGCAACGATTGAAAATTTCCTTTCTTCGCGCATGAGTTTGATCGTAAAACTCATGCGTTTTTATTTTACACCACAAGCTTAATTTTAAGAAAGGAACTATAATTATAAAAAAATTCATTTGTATTATTCTATGTTTATCACTTATATTAACCTTTTGCCCTTATGCCTTAGCAAACGATCAGCCCAACATCATAGATTCTTTCTCATTTGTTGATGATGCAGGAAAGCCAAACCGGATAGATACGATTATTGGCCAAAACAATAGCATTACAATTACTCACTATATTGAAGATATCTTGACATATAAATCTACATCGTATTCAACTCCCACCGCTGTTATCTGCATTACAACAGATCACGAAAATAATGTTGTAGACACAACAACCACAGCAGTACAAGATCTTTTTTTAGCATCTAATGCTTCGACACAAAGTTCTTCTGCTCGTGCTCCTAAATACTATATGGGGCAAATTTACTATAATACATGTTACGATGATTGGGGAAATGTGCTAGCTTCCAATTTAAATATTGGCATATACCAACAAAAAATTAGCACATATACCACTGATCGTGACTTGAATTATATGGCTGGAACGGCGGTTTCTGCAATAGTTAACTTTCTTTATACTGTATTTTCTGCCTTGTGCGAAAGCTATGCCCCCTCCTCCTCTCAAGTTTTATACGCCATATTAGGATACTTCGGCATCTCTGTTGTTAATGGTGTTATCCAGTCCAGCATTTCCAAAGTGTGCCATATCCAAGAAGAGGAATACGAGATGTCTGCCATTGACCCCGCCACAAGAAGAGAATTTGTTAATTATGGATATCGTTATCAAACCATGGTGGATGGAGTTCTTATGGGTGACTATCATTATGATGGCTACTATCCTTGGAACGATACTTTTGTTGCCTATTGGTGGTTTACCGATTTTTGGGCAGCATATGACTATCCTGGCATTAATCGAATTGTCTAAAAAAGAAAGGACACTCGGATGAAGTTACGGATTAAATTTATTTTGCTATTCGTCTGTAGCACACTGTTTATGATTCTTATCAATCCTCTTTTCTCCCCGCCAGTGGTTCACTCATTTACGGTGGAATCGGGAGCGCTTGTGCAAGCGGAATCCAAATTGTTTCCCTTTTCTTTCTCCCGTATTCGATATTACGTAGAGGAGGATTGTGTGGAAACCGTTTGGCTCCATACACAATCGGATCAAATACTCTACTGGCGCAAAGATGCCGACGGGAACATGGAACGGTTTGTTTATCCCGATATCGATATGTCTTTCTTCTACCCTTCGACACAATGAGTAATATTTCGACAGCCACGGGCTCGTGGCTGTCCTTTTTTCATCTATTCCTCACCTTTCGTTCATAAACTGTTGATTTTCTACCCCCTTTTCCTATATTATAATGATAGCAGAAAGGACTGATGGTATGCTACAGTTAAAGAATATCAAAAAGACGTACGAGGCGGGCGAAAATTCGGTTCATGCCCTCAAGGGCATTTCCCTCTCGTTTCGTAAGAATGAATTTGTGTCCATTCTCGGCCCGTCGGGTTGCGGCAAGACGACCATGCTCAATATCATTGGTGGTCTGGACGGCTACACCGACGGCGATCTGATTATCAACGGCACGTCCACCAAGGACTATAAGGATCGGGATTGGGACGCTTATCGCAACCATTCCATTGGTTTTGTTTTTCAGTCTTATAACCTCATTCCGCACCAGACGGTGCTCAAAAATGTGGAGCTGGCGCTGACGCTGTCGGGCGTTAAGGCGAGCGAGCGCCGTGCCCGTGCTACCAAGGCATTGATTGCCGTTGGATTGGGCGATCAGTTAAAGAAAAAACCGGGTGAGATGTCGGGCGGGCAGATGCAGCGCGTGGCGATTGCCCGTGCGCTGGTTAACGATCCCGATATTATTCTGGCCGATGAGCCGACGGGGGCGCTAGACACCGAGACGAGTGTGCAGGTAATGGAACTGCTCAAGGAGATTGCCAAGGAAAAATTGGTGATCATGGTTACCCATAACCCCGACTTGGCGCAGACCTATTCGACCCGCATCATCCGTATGCTTGACGGCGTGATCACGGCCGATTCGCATCCGCTTTCTCCTGACGAGGAACCACCGATCTCTCCTCTTGTGCGCAGACAAAAGAGCAAAAAGAAACCGTCCATGTCTTTCTTTACCTCCTTTGGCTTGTCGCTGACCAATCTGTTTACCAAAAAGGGGCGCACGGTACTGACCTCGTTTGCGGGCAGTATCGGTATCATTGGCATTGCGCTGATCTTTGCCGTATCGCAGGGCATGACGACCTATATCAATACCCTGCAAGAAGATACCCTATCGTCCTATCCGCTGACCATTGAGGCGACAACCATTGATCTGGGTACGCTGATGGAAACCTTTATGGGTGCGGCATCTTCCTCGCAGGAGCATGATAAGGACGCCATCTACTCCCAGTCGGTGCTCTTTGAAATGATCAATGCTCTGAACAACGTGGAGGCCACCGAGAATGATCTGGAATCCTTTAAGGCTTTTATTGATGAGGAACTAAAGCGAGAAGACGGGGAATTGAGCGGAGCCCTTTCGGGTGTGCAGTACACATATGATCCGAAACTTTTGGTATATACCAAGAATGTGGACGGCAAGATCATCTATTCCGACACCCAGAAACTGCTTTCCGATGCGCTGTACGAGAATTTCGGCATGGATATTACCAACATGATGAGTTTCGGTGAAGATTCGGGCATGATGAGTTCGTCGATGATGGCCATGAATCCGGCCATGAGTTCCACCGTTCTCTGGACCGAGATGCTGGCCGCCAAGGATGGCGGGTTGATCAACCCCGTGCTGGAAAATCAATACGAGGTTGTTTACGGCGACTGGCCGACGACCTATAACGAGATCGTGTTGGTGCTTGATGAAAATAACGAACTGGACGACCTGACCCTTTATGCCTTGGGACTGAAAACCGAGGAAGAGATCAACGCCGTTTTTGATGCGGTGCTCAACAAAGGCGAACTGAACACCGAGCAACAAAAATGGTCCTATCAACAGATTCACGAAATGGATTTTCGCGTGATTCTCAATTCCGATTGCTATGCCTTGGACGAGAACACGGGGTTATATACCGATCTACGCCAGACCGATGCCGGCTTGCGCTATCTCTACGATAACGCACTCACCCTCAAGGTGTCGGGCATCATTCGTCCCAGCGAGGAAGCCACCTCGACCATGCTGGGCGGCTCGATCGGCTACACCAAGGCGCTGACCGAGTATATCATCAACCACGCTTCTGACTCTTCTGCCGTTCAAGCGCAGTTGGCTGACAGCCATACCGATATATTCACCGGCCTTCCCTTTAATGAGAACACCGGCAAACTGGATGACGCAGCCAAGGAAACGGCGTTGCGGGAGCATCTGCAGGAATTAGATACGGCGGGCAAGGCCAAGGCTTATATCGGCATTATGAGCGTGCCCTCTGCCGAGCAGCTGCAGACGGCAGTTGACCAATCCCTCTCCGGCATGGATCGCGCCGCCCGTGAGGAGGCCCTCAAGCAGGCGCTCACCCAACAGATGGGCATGAGCGAAAAGGATCTTACTGAATATATTGAAAATATGTCAGACGAGGACTTGGAGCAACTGATGCGGGAAATGGTTGAGGCGCAGGTGCGGATGCAGATGGCCGCACAGGTACAGGCGCAGATGGCCAATATCCCCGCCCCCATGCTGGCCGCTAAGCTCGATGCTGACCTACCCAACTACACCACCGAGCAATGTGCTCTTTACTATGATGAGATTCTGGAATTCTCGGAATCCTCGTACGAGGAGAACCTTATTGAACTGGGGCATGTGGATCTGGGGTCTCCTGCTTCGGTCAATCTATACGCTTCCTCGTTTGAAAATAAGGATGTCATAGAAAACGTGATTGCCCGCTACAACGAGAGCCGAGAGGAACTTCAGCAGGTGCATTATACCGACTATGTGGGTATTATGATGAGTTCGATTACCACGATCATCAACGCCATTACCTATATCCTCATTGCTTTTGTGGCCATTTCGCTGGTTGTTTCTTCCATTATGATTGGTGTCATTACTCTGATTTCGGTGCAGGAGCGCACCAAGGAGATCGGCATCCTGCGTGCTATTGGCGCGTCCAAGCGCAACGTATCGAGTATGTTCAATGCCGAAACTCTCATTATCGGCTTTGCCTCGGGATTGGTTGGCGTGGGGTTGACCTATCTGCTATGTCTGCCCATCAATGCCATCATCCAAACCCTGACGGGCATTCCCAATCTGCGAGCCATCCTGCCGATACCTGTGGCGGTAGTGCTTATCTTGATCAGCATGGGATTGACCCTGCTTTCGGGCATCATTCCCTCTCGCAGCGCCGCCCGCAAGGATCCGGTTGTGGCGTTACGAACCGAGTAAAATAAAAGGAGCAAGCATTACGCTTGCTCCTTGTTCTTTTTGAAATATCGCATCAAGATCAACAGCACGACAACGCCAAGAATGGGGAATATGGCACTGGTTAACATGCCGGCTTTCATGCCGATCTGGTCTACCGTCACGCCCATAGATTGGCTCATGGTTTGTGCCATTGGAGAGGCGGCTACCGCATCGATGACCACACCCATCACCTGCGGCGCGACCGAGGCGCCCAAGTCACCACCAACCGCCATGAGGGCAAAGGCGGCCACGCCCGCGCTCTCAATATTTTCTTCCATAGCGATCAGCATCCCCGGGCAGAGCATAGAGGTAAACACGCCGGTGAGGATACAGGCGATGAAGGAGAGCCAGATCAATGGCCATCTGAGTAAAGAAGTTAACCAACACCAGCGTGCCGAGCAAAGTATAGGATATGCGGTACAGTTCATGCAGAGGCACCAAGAGCACCGGAGGCAGACCGAAAATGGACGCCATCGTGAAATAGGCCGAATAGCAGGCCAGTTTTGTTCTTTTAAATTTTGGCATTTTCTTTCTTCCTTTTTTATGCTGGTCGCATTGTACCACAAGGCAAGAAAAAAAGCAAGCACAAGGCTTGCTTTTTAATGTAGGAATGATTCTTAGTTTACAGGTTGCGGGAGGCTTTCCACTCGTCGGCTTTGGCTTTGCTCATTCTCTTGATGTTTTCCTGCGGATAGGGAGAATTTTCGCCGCCGTTGACATACAAGAACAGTTTGCCGTCCTGCGTTTGATAGAGAGTTTCCTCGAAGCCGCCCGACTCGCCAAAAGCACCTTCGATATATTTGGCTAAGGGAGCAGCGGTGGCGGTATCATATTCCACTTTGCAGATTATTTTTTTCATGTTTTTTCTCCTTTGTTTATTTTCATATATAGTATATCATACTTTTGAGAAAGAATAAAGTCTTTTTGTGTCTTTTTTTTGCGGTTTTGTTGCCGATGGGTCAAAAAAAAGGTATAATAAAGCAAAAGAATGAGCGAGGCGGTAACATATGTATAATTTTTTTGTGGATGAATCGGCTTGGCAATCGAATCGGTTTGTCATCACGGGGGATGACTATAATCACATTTGCCATGTTCTGCGGATGCAGGCGGGCGATACCTTTTTAGTAAGTTGTGCGGGATTTTCTCATTTGTGCGAACTGGAATCGGTTGAGGGCGATGCGGTGATTGCACACATGATTGAGGAAAATGTGCAAAATACCGAATTGCCCGTTCATTTTTATTTGTTTCAAGGGCTACCCAAGGGAGATAAGCTGGAGCTGATCATTCAAAAGACCGTGGAGTTGGGTGTGGCCGGCATTATTCCCGTTGAGATGAATCGTTGTGTTGTGAAATTGGATGAAAAGAAAAAGCGCTCCAAGCAGGCGCGCTGGCAGGCGATTGCCGAGAGTGCCGCCAAACAGAGTAAGCGCAATCTTATACCCACCGTTTTTGAGGTGTTGTCTTACTCGCAGGCATTGGAAAAGGCCAAGGAGATGGATTTATTCTTCGTTCCTTATGAGAATGAGCGTGGTATGGACTCGACCAAAGAGGCTTTGAGTCAGATTCGGGCGGGGATGTCGATAGGCATACTGATCGGGCCTGAGGGTGGATTTGATGAGAAAGAAATTGAACAGGCCAAGGGGATTGGCGGGCAGCTCCTTTCTCTGGGCAAGCGTATCCTGCGTGCCGAGACGGCGGCGGTGACGGCGGTTGGCATGGGTATGCTACATGTGGAGATGAATTTATGAGAGAGTTACCGTCTGCCTTTACTGAGCGCATGAAACATGTATTGGGCTCGGAATTTGATGACTATATGGCCTGTTATGCTCAGCCGTCTGAGCGCGCCATTCGGGTAAACACCGACAAGATCTCGGTTGCCGATTTTCTTGCGGTGGATCCATTTGACTCTACCCCTATTCCCTATGTTTCCAATGGCTTTTATTTGCATCATGAGGGCATCGGGCATCACCCGTTCCATCATGCGGGAGCCATCTATGTGCAGGACCCCGGTGCGATGGCGGCGGTGGAGTGTTTGACGGTGGATCCCGACTGGTGGGTGTTGGACATGTGCGCAGCACCCGGCGGCAAGTCGGGACAGATCAAAAACAAATTGGGACCGAATGGACTGCTGATCAGTAATGAGATTATTCCGTCCCGTTGTAAAATTTTAACGGGGAATGTGGAGCGAATGGGGTTAACCCGCACCGCGACCACCTGTTTGGATCCGTCGGCGATTGCCGCACGGTTTCCCAACACCTTTGATTGCATTGTCGTGGATGCACCCTGTTCGGGCGAAGGGATGTTCCGCAAGGATAATCCGGCCATTGAGCAATGGAGTGAGGAGAATGTTTACCGCTGTGCCGCGCGGCAAAAAGAGATTTTAGAGCAGGCGGCGCTGGCCTTGCGGGCGGGCGGTACCATTCTGTATGCGACCTGTACCTTTTCCTTGGAAGAAAATGAGATGGTGGTGGATGATTTTCTTAAGAAGCATCCCTCCTTTACCCTGATTTCGGTTCCCGATGCAGTAGTTGCACACACGGCAGACGGCATGGCCTTTGACGGGTGTTCTTGCCAAACGCTACACCGCGCGCGGCGGTTCTATCCGCACAAGAGTCGGGGCGAGGGGCAGTTCATGGCGGTACTGCAGGACACGTCCTCTTCCCTACCCCGTCCGTCATTGCCGCGCATGGCAAGCAAAACAGATCCTGTTGTCATGGGCTTTTTGAAAGACACATTGACAGATGTCGATGTGTCGCTTTTAGGGGTACATAAGGGCCATGCGGTATATGCGCCACCGAGCTTACCTTTGGAGCATTGCACGGCATTTTCCTGTGGGGTGGCCATTGGTGAGGTGCGCAAAAATTATCTGCTGCCCCACCACCAATTTTTCATGGCGTTAGGACAGCAGTTTATTCGACGTATTGAGTTATCACCCGATGATCCTGCTCTGCTTCGCTATTTGCAGGGTGAGGAAATCGGTGCCGATTGCGGCAACGGGTGGGCAGTTGTGACCGTTTGCGGGTGCGCCGTAGGCGGCGCTAAAGTTAGCGGGGGGCGCGCCAAGAACCACTATCCGAAGGGGCTCAGGGAGTGGTAACCTGCGCCGAGAGTGCATCCACATCGATATCGCCCGTGCCGGTGTGAAGTTCGCACAACCCGCCTTCGGTGGTTTGGGGGACGCTCACGCTACCCGTATCGGCATGGGAAAGAAAGACCTTGGGCGACAACAACCACCCCTTAATATCGCCGGTTGAAGTTTGGATCTTCAGTCGGTCGGCATCGCATCCCTCTACGATCACATCACCGGTACTGTTTTTGACGGTAAATTCCTGTGATGCGATCACCTGTTTTAAATGAATATCTCCCGTAGTTGCGGCGGCCTTGATATTCATGCATTGGATATTTGTCAGCGTCATGTCACCGGTAGACAGGGCAAGATCCAGGGTTTTAGCCGAGAGAGTTTCCATACGGATATCGGCGGTGCTTGCCTTAACCAAAACCGTTTCATATTCTTCTTGAGGAAGATAGACGGTAATTTTCGGCGACTGAAAACTTATGCTGATATGTTCATACCATGCGCGGGTGTCTACAACCTGAATATATAGGGTATTGTCCTTGACTTCAACGGTATGTTTTGCCTTTTCCTGTTCAAAGCAGACAACGCTCGTCGTAGTTTCTTCGGTGGGAAGAATAATTAAATCTGCTGTATCGATATTTATCGATATATTACTATACGGGTCTTGGATCGCATGGGTATTGGTTTCAAATTTAGTTGTTTGTATTTTCAAAAAGTCCCAGTTTTGTGCCATCATGACACCTCCGAACAAGATGCCGCCGATTACGATCAGGGCGGTTGCCAGTATTAACCATGTTCTTCGATTCATTGTATTGCCCCCTGTATCCATTTTTTCGTTAGCCGCAGGGTGGCTTTAGTCGCCGCCTTGCATCCGTAAAAGAGGAAGATGCCAAGACCGGCGCAGACCAATCCGGCCCCCACAAGAGCGAGCCCCGAGGAATAATTGCCATAACACGACAGGATAATACCGCCGACAATTCCGCCCAGGGCGCAACCCAGCAAGGTGCCGAAGACGGCCCACAAGGCGATCAGCACCACCCACCACGCCACATAGAGGGATAGCGCGACGGCAGCGGTGGCTATCAACAAGGAGCCCCAGACGGGAAAGCCGAGGATCAGCAGGACTATAACGCCTGCATTTTTCTTTTTCTTGGGGGTTGTGGTCTTGATTTGAGTGATAATATCTTCTATATTACCGATTTCCGACACGGCAACTTCTTCCGAAAGACCGTCTTCGATGCGGTCGTCGATCATTTCGCTATAAAAAGCCAGATGTTCTTTCTTCTCTTTTTGCGAAAGCCCGCACAGACCTTTACGCAACTTTGTCATGAACTCTTGTTTATTCACGCGGCGAGTCCCCCTTACTCACAAATTCATATATGGACAGCATATCGTTCCAATCAGACTTAAATTCCTCGATACGATGGATCCCCTGTTCGGTAATGCGGTAATATTTACGCAGCCGCCCGCCATGCTCGGCGGTGCGCACCGTTAGCATTTCTGCCGCCTCCAACCGTTTCAGAATGGTATATAAGGTCGATTCAGACAATTCCACATAGGGTTTCATATCCTTTATGATCTGATAACCGTAGGATTCTTCGTTTTTTATGGCTGCCAGAACGCATACATCCAGAAGCCCTCGCTTTAACTGAATATCCATGCGATACCTCCTTTCATACTATACATCGTATCACGAGGCATTATGCTTGTCAAGAGGGCAGAGAGAAGTTTTCTCTCTGCCCTATTTTATGCTATACAAATCGTTGGGCGTAGCCGCATCTCCTACACAGATCCTCAGTAGCCACACCGCGGCGAAAACCCTCTACCATATCGGTGACTCTTGGGGAGGCAAGGATCGAAAAAAGATCATCGGTAAATATATTGCCCAGATGGATCACGCCGTCGCTATCGAGGCAACAGGGGACGACGGTGCCATCGGAAAGGATGCCGAACTGGTCTTTGAGTCCGTAGCAAAAGTATCGTGTTCCTTTCACCTGCGCCTTGCTATCAGGCCATTCAAAACATTCACCCCACTCGAGATAGACATTATCCCGTATTTTTATGCCGCGGGTATTGGTCTTCCACTCGCCGTGCATATCTTCTTGGAGATATTGGAGTGTGGTTTGGTTTCTTCCGTTGTCGCATCCTTGATTCCAAAGGCGAAACACCACAATTATCCCCTGTGCGGCGGCTTTCTCTGCAAAAACTGCCAGTTGGTGAATGTATGTTTTATGTGCCTCGTCCGAGCCGGTTTCAAAACTGTGCACTGAGAGATTGACCTTGTGCACGCCTGCCGCGAGCAACTCGTCTGCGCGCTTTTTCAGCAGGGTTCCGTTGGTAGTAATGATCGATTTATAGCCTCGCTCGCCGGCCATTCTTATAAATTGGGGGAGCAAAGGATGGGTAAGAGGTTCGCCCATCAGGTGGTAATAGATATATTGGGTTTGATCGCTTAATTGATCGAGCACCAAAGAGAACTCCTCGCTCGTCATTTGCCGTGGTGGACGGTTATGACCATGGCAAAAGGAGCAGTTCATATTACAGAGATTTGTAATTTCGACATAAACTTTCTTATACATAAGCACCTGCAAAAAGTGGCTCAAAACCAAGTTTTAAGCCACTTTGAAACCATATAAATTACTCCCACTCGATGGTGCCGATCGGTTTCGGCGTCAGGTCAAGCAGGACGCGGTTGATACCCTCGACCTCGTGGGTGATGCGGTCGGTAATATGATGCAGGAGCGCATAGGGGATCTCCTCAATCGTAGCGCTCATGGCATCCTTGGTGTTGACGGCGCGGATGATAGCCGGCCAACCCTCATAGCGCTTTTCGTTTCGCACACCGACACTCTTGAAATCGGGCACGGCAATGAAATACTGCCAAACCTTTTCTGCCAGACCGCAGTTGTCGAACTCTTCACGCAAGATGGCGTCTGCTTCACGCAATGCGTGCAGACGGTCGCGGGTA
>JAZNSU010000134.1:0-4787 GCA_045591385.1 Eubacteriales bacterium | reverse complement strand
GGGGGTCACCGTCAGGAAATCCTTGCCGCACACTTCGTGCACCTTGCCGGCTTCCAGCGGCGAACAAACCACGCCGTCCAGTCCGGCCTTGGCCGCATTGTGGGCATAATGCATAACCACCTGATCAATCGGCTCCTTGATCCACAGATCCTCTTCCATGCTCTCTTGGTCGGTCGAAGTCAGCTGAGTCACAGCAATCAGCAAAGGACGAGTGCCGTCGGGACGGGTCAAGCCCTCCAATGCCGCTTCCATCATACGCACCGTGCCGGCCGCATGTAAGTTACAAAGGTCCACATCCAAATTGGAAAGAACCGCCATCGACTTTTTCACCGTATTGGGAATATCGTGAAGTTTCAGATCCAAGAAAATCTTGTGTCCTCTCTTCTTGATTTCCTTTACGATTGCAGGCCCCTCGGCATAAAACAGTTCCATACCGATCTTCACAAAAGGTTTCACGTCGGTAAACTGATCCAGAAAGGCAAATGTTTTTTCCGCACTGGAAAAATCACAGGCAATAATGACATCTCTTCCCATTAGTGTGCTCCTCCTATTATATCTTTCAAATTTGTAATACGATATTTATCCATGACCGCCGGCAGATCCCGTATGATGTCGCGGCAGATATACGGATCCACCAGATTGGCCGCCCCAATCTCTACCGCCGTAGCGCCCGCCAGCATCATTTCAATCACATCCTCAGCGCTCGATACGCCACCCATACCAACCACGGGGATATTCACCGCCTGCGACACCTGATACACCATACGAAGCGCCACAGGGAAAATGGCCGCGCCGGAGAAGCCGCCCATCTTGTTGGCAATCACCGGTTTCTTGGTACGCAGATCAATACGCATACCGAGTAACGTGTTAATCAAACTGATGCCATCCGCACCCGCCTCTTCACAGGCCTTAGCAATGGCCACAATATCGGTCACATTCGGAGACAATTTAATGATGATCGGCTTATTGGTCACCTTTCGTACCGCCGCCGTCACCTGCGCCGCCGCTTTTGGATCCGTACCGAAACTCATGCCGCCGCCGTGAACATTGGGACAACTGACGTTGACCTCCAACCACCCCACCTGCTCACAAGCCGACAACTTCTCGCAGGTATAAGCATAATCCTCAACCGAAAAGCCGCTGACATTAGCCATAACCTTTTTATTAAAGCACTTGGATAATCTCGGTAACTCTCTCTCAATAACCGCATCTACACCGGGGTTTTGTAGCCCTACCGCATTGATCATGCCCGACGGACACTCGGCAATGCGCGGGGTGGGGTTCCCAAACCGAGGATCTTTGGTCGTCCCCTTAAAGGAGAACGTCCCAAGCAAATTAATGTCATATAATTCGGCAAACTCATACCCATAGCCAAAAGTGCCGCTGGCCGGAATGATGGGATTGTCCAACTCAATGCCGCAAAGATTTACCTTCATTTCTCCCATAAGATCTCCCCCTTTGTCAGCACCGGCCCATCCTTGCAGATGCGCTTATATCCGGTCACCGTCTTACAGGAGCAGCCCATGCAAGCGCCAAACCCGCATCCCATGCGCTCCTCAAAACTAAACTGGCCATCGGTCGTTGCCGCACAATAGATCGCTTTGAGCATCGGTTCGGGTCCACAGGTGTAGAAATATGAGTAGTCCATCTCCGCCATGGCATCGGTAACAAATCCTTTCACACCATACGAACCGTCCACCGTCGTGACCGTCACCTGAGCGCCTAAATCGGCAAACTCTTTCTCGTAGAAAATCTCATCTTTGGTATTAAACCCAAGAATCACCTGCACCGCCTTGCCCTGCCTGATCAGCTCCTTGGCCAGCAGATACATCGGCGGCACGCCGACCCCGCCGCCAATCAACAACGGCTTATCCCCGGCCATCGACAGGTCATAGCCGTTTCCGAGCCCCGTCAGCACGTCCAGTTCCCCGTCCGTCATCCGACTCATCTGCTCGGTTCCCTTGCCGACCACCTTGTAGATAATGGTCACACGATCCGTATCCACATCGCATACTGAAATGGGCCGCCGCAGATAGTTTCCGTCCAGTTTAATATTGATAAACTGTCCCGGCACCGTAATGTCCGACACATCGCCGCTCAGCTGCATCCGATAGACATTGGATGTCAACGGCGTGTTTTCTGTAATTTGGAAAATTCCTTGTTTCATGATCTGTCCTTATGCATCAATGGTAGAAATCGTAAGGGTAGTTTCCTCTAAAACATCCAGCAAAACCCGTACCGTATCCAGCGCCGTGAACATAGTCACATTATTTTCGGTCGCGCAACGGCGAATCTGATGTCCGTCGCTCTCAGTACCGGAGGACTGAATATCTCTGGTGTTGATAACATAGGCAATATGCCCCTGCCGAATGGCATCGGGAATCTCATTGGCATCATCACTGATCTTGGCCAGCACATGCGTGCGGATCCCGTTTTCTTTGAGGAACTTGGCCGTTCCCTCGGTCGCCTGAATGTTAAATCCAAGATTGTAGAACCGACGAATCAACGGCAACGCTTCATCCTTGTCCTTATCGGCAATGGTGGCAAATACCGTACCGTAGTTCTGCAAATGCATACCCGAAGCCTGCAAGGCTTTGTACAGGGCACGGTTGAGCTTATCGTCATACCCGATCGCCTCACCCGTCGACTTCATTTCCGGCGACAGATAGGCATCCAATCCCCGAATCTTGTTAAAGGAGAATACCGGCACCTTAACATACCATCTCTTCTTCTCATCGGGATATATATCAAAGATTCCCTGCTCCTTCAAGGTCTTGCCAAGAATAACCTCAGTGGCAATGTCTGCCAAACTATAGCCGGTCGCCTTGGAGAGGAACGGTACCGTTCTCGACGAACGGGGATTGACCTCGATGATATAGACATCGTCCTTGTCATCCACAATAAACTGAATATTGTAAAGCCCAATAATGCCAATACCCAAGCCCAATTTCTTGGCGTACTGCAGAATGATCCCCTTGACCTTATCGGAAATACTAAAGGTAGGATATACGCTGATCGAGTCACCGCTGTGAATACCCGTGCGCTCAACCAACTCCATAATACCGGGGACAAATACATCGTGCCCGTCACAAATGGCGTCAATCTCAACCTCTTTACCCTGAATGTATTTATCAACCAAAACCGGCTTGTCTACATCAATTTCAACCGCCGTTTTCAGGTAATGCCGCAACTGTTCCTCATTGGCTACGATCTGCATCGCACGACCGCCAAGCACAAAACTCGGACGCACCAGCACCGGATACCCGATCTGTGCCGCCGCCGCTAAACCATCTTCAATCTTGGTTACCGCCTTGCCCTGCGGCTGCGGAATATTGAGTTCTTCCAAAATCTTCTCAAAACGGTCGCGGTTTTCCGCGCGGTCAATGGCCTCGCAATCGGTACCGATAATGGTCACTCCGCGCGCCATGAGCGGCTCAGCCAAGTTAATGGCCGTCTGTCCGCCAAGAGAGGCCACAACCCCTTCTGGCTGCTCAAAATCAATGATGTTCATCACATCTTCAGGAGTCAACGGCTCAAAGTAGAGCTTGTCCGCCGTCGTGTAGTCAGTCGAAACCGTCTCAGGGTTGTTGTTAATAATAATCGCTTCATAGCCCGATTTCTTGATCGTCTGTACTGCATGCACGGTCGAATAGTCAAATTCAACGCCCTGTCCGATACGGATCGGACCGGCTCCAAGTACCACAATTTTCTTCTTGTCCGTCAAGCGAGAATCATTCTCTCCCATGTAAGACGAGTAAAGGTAGGCAATGTACTTGCCCGTGTGCATGGTATCCACCATGCGGAATACCGGCACAATGCCCGCCGCCTTGCGCTGACGGTATACGTCCAGTTCACTGACATTCCACAACCGCGCAATTACCGTATCGGCAAAGCCCAACTGCTTCGCCGCACGTAACGCCACCTCATCGCCGACCTTGCCTCGTAGGATCTCCTCCATATCCACAATCCGCTTCATGCACTCCAAGAATAACTCGGTAATCTTGGTCACTTCATGCAACTCCTCAATGGAAACACCCATACGCAAAAGCTGAGCAATGGCAAAAATGTTATCCGCCTTGTACTCGGCAAGATAATCTATCAATTCTTCCTTAGACATCTCATCAAACTTGGCCAGATAAATGTGATCCACACCCGTCTCCAGCGAGCGAACCGACTTGAGGAAACACTCATCCAGGGTCGAACCAATACCCATAACCTCACCCGTCGCCTTCATCTGGGTGCCCAAGGTGTTGGGCGCCGAGGTAAACTTATCAAACGGGAAACGAGGGAACTTGGCAACAATGTAGTCCAGATTCGGCTCGATCGCCGCCGTACCGCCCGCGACCGGAATATCTTCCAGCGCCATGCCTAGTGCAATCTTGGCCGTCACACGCGCAATCGGGTAACCGCTGGCCTTGGAAGCCAATGCCGACGAACGGGATACACGAGGATTGACCTCAATCAGATAATATTCACTCGATTCGGGATTGAGAGCAAACTGCACGTTGCATCCGCCCTCGATTTTCAACTCCCGAATAATCTTAATCGCACTATCGTTGAGCATCTTCAAATCATGCTCATTCAAAGACAGAATGGGCGCTACAACAATCGAGTCCCCGGTATGCACGCCGACAGGATCCACGTTTTCCATGCCGCAAATGGTTATGGCACGATCGTTCGAGTCACGCATCACCTCAAACTCAATCTCTTTATAACCTTTTACACTCTTCTCAATCAGCACCTGATGCACAGGAGAGAGTTTGAAAGCATTGATACCGATCTCAATG
>JAZNSU010000133.1:0-5410 GCA_045591385.1 Eubacteriales bacterium | reverse complement strand
AATCGACCCTTTTTAATAAATTAGCCGGCCAGCGCTTGTCTATTGTTGACAATGTCCCCGGCGTGACCCGTGATCGCCTGCATGCCTCGTGCAGTTGGCTCGATCATTCCTTTACCCTCATCGATACCGGCGGTATCGAGCCGGATACGGGGGATGTGATCCTGTCCAAGATTCGCGAGCAGGCCCAGCTGGCTATTGACGGGGCTGATGTCGTGCTCTTAATTTGCGATATCACTACCGGTGTCACCGCAACCGACGAAGCGGTCGCTCATATGTTGCGCCATAGCAACAAGCCGGTCATTGTTTGTGTCAATAAATGCGATAGTGTCGGCGCTGAACCGCCTGAGTTTTATGAGTTTTTCAACCTCGGCTTTGAAGATGTTTTTGCCGTGTCGGCCGTCCATGGCCACGGCACCGGCGATCTGCTCGACCGCGTGTGTGAACTCTTGCCTCAGGAGGACGAGGACGAAGAGAGCGATCGGATTAAGGTTGCTATTATCGGTAAACCCAATGTCGGTAAATCGTCATTGCTTAATTGCATTTTGGGCAAGGAACGCTCCATCGTTTCCAATATTGCCGGTACCACCCGCGATGCCATTGATGCCTTTTACGAGAATGAGCATGGCAAATATATGCTTATTGATACTGCCGGCCTGCGCCGTAAGAGCAAGGTCGACGAGAATATTGAAAAATACAGCGTTTTGCGCTCCTATATGGCCGTAGAACGTGCCGATGTGGTACTGGTGCTCATCGATGCCCGCGAGGGTGTGACCGAACAGGACACCAAAATTGCCGGCTATGCCGACGATCTGGGCAAGGCCTGCGTGGTGGTCGCCAATAAGTGGGATGATGTGGACAAGGAAACGGGCACCATGGAAAAACTGAAAAAGGACATCAAGCGCCGTCTGGCCTTTATGGACTATGCGCCCATTGAGTTTATCTCGGCAAAAACGTCTCAGCGTGTGGACAAACTGTTCCCGTTGATCAATGCCGTGAATGCCCAGAATTGCATGCGTATCCCCACCGGCCGCCTCAATTCCATGCTGGCCGATGCGGTGACCAAGGTACAACCGCCCTCGGATAAGGGACGCCGTTTGCGTCTGTATTATATTACCCAGGCCAGCGTGCGGCCGCCAACGTTTGTGGTGTTCTGTAATGATAAGCGCCTGTTTCATTTCTCGTATAAGCGCTATATTGAAAACTGTATCCGTGAAACTTTTGGTTTAACGGGAACGCCCATCCGTATTTTGGTACGGGAACGGGACGAGAAGGAGAATAGGTGAGGCTATGATAGGAAAATATCTGTTAGCGGCATTGGTTGCCTACTGTCTGGGCAATATCAACATTGCCATTATTGGCTCAAATCTCTTGTTTAAGAAAGATATTCGCCACTTTGGCAGCAACAATGCAGGCACAACCAATGCGTTCCGTGTCTTCGGTTGGCCGTTTGGCACCACCGTTTTGCTTTTTGACATCGGCAAGGGCGTGTTGGCCTGCTACCTCGGCGCTTTTGTGATCGTGGGCGACGGTAGTAATCTATTAGCCGTTGCTATATCCGGTCTGTTTGCCGCCATCGGGCATATCTATCCCGCCGTCTTCGGTTTCCGAGGAGGGAAGGGGGTAGCCACCATTGGCGGTATGCTGATCTTGCTCGATTGGCGTATGTTTTTGTGTATGTTGGCTGTGTTTATTGTTTTATTGATCACCACCAAGTATATGTCCATCGCCAGCCTCTCCACCACCATTACCGGTCCGCTTTCGGCTTTTTTGCTGCGGCACTTTGTCGATCAACTGCCGAATGAACAGGTGTGGATGTATGTGGGTACCGTATTTTTCTTCGGATTACTGCTGGTCTTTACCCACCGTGAAAATATCAAACGACTCCTGAACGGTACCGAAAACCGCTTAGGGAAAAAGAAAAAGGACGCATAAGCGTCCTTTTATTTTTGCAATTCTTCGATATGGCGGTGAACCGCTTCCATGCGCCGATCTAAATAGGCAATCTGTTCGGCACAGTCTTTGAGTTCCGCCGCCACCTCGTCGGCATAGGGAATATCCTTTTTGTATTTGAGTTTATGTTCCAAGGAGGCCCAAAAGTCCATGGCAATGGTGCGGAACTGCACCTCGGCTCTCACATATTCCTTGGCATCAGTCAGAAATATGGGTACTTCCACGATCAGATGCAAGCTACGGTAGCCGTTCTCCTTAGGACTGGCAATGTAATCTTTCTTGCGGATCAGTCGCACATCGTCCTGCCGTAAAAACATATCACACAAGGTGTAAATGTCTTCGGGGTAGGAGCAGATAATGCGGATACCGGCAATATCCGAAAGGTGATCACGGATATTCTCTACCGTGATGGACAGATCATTCTTTTGCATTTTTCCAAAGATGCTGCGCGGGGATTTTAAGCGTGTTTTTATGGCCTCTACGGGATTTCGGTTGTAGCGGATGGAGAATTCCTCATCCAGCACCTCAAACTTGGTCTGCACCTCTTTTATGGCGCAACGGTAGCGCATCATCAGTTCGGCAAAAGGGCGAGTGGTTTCAATGAGTTCGTCAATATCTTGTTGGGATAAATGTATCGTTTGTTCCATAAGCATCTCCTTATGGGTATAGTATAGCATAAAGAAAACGGGACGGCAAGAGAGCCGTCCCGTTCTTCACGAAAGATTCAATTATTCTACATTGTAGAGGTCGCCGAGCTTCTTGAGGTGCTCATAGCGTTCCTTAGCGGCGGCTTCTGCGGTATCAAACAGGGCAGCAGCACGATCCGGGAAGGAGCGGGTGAGGGAGTTATAGCGAACCTCGCCCATGAGGAAGTCCTTGTAAGAAGCGGTAGGAGCCTTCGAATCCAGAGTGAACGGATTCTTGCCCTCAGCCTTAGCAGCAGGATTGAAGCGGAAGGAATGCCAGTAACCGGCGGCTACAGCAGCCTTGGCTTCGAGCATGGAGGAGCCCATGCCCTTCTTGATGCCGTGGTTGATACAAGGTGCATACGCAATGATGATGGACGGGCCGTTATAAGCCTCAGCCTCAGCCAGGGCCTTTACGCACTGAGCCGGGTTGTCACCCATGCAGATCTGTGCGGTGTAGACATAGCCGTAGGACATAGCGATCTCAGCCAGACTCTTCTTCTTGGTTTCCTTACCGGAAGCGGCGAACTGAGCCACAGCGCCGGTCGGAGTAGACTTGGAAGACTGACCGCCGGTGTTGGAATATACCTCGGTATCAAATACGAAGATATTGACATCCTTGTTCTGAGCCAGTACATGGTCCAGACCACCGAAGCCGATATCGTAAGCCCAACCGTCACCACCGAAGATCCAGAAGCTCTTCTTGGCAAGATATTCCTTCTCGGCAAGGATCTTGTCAACCAGTTCCTTGTTCTTGCAGCAGGTGCAATTTTCAAGAGCGGCAATCAGCTTATCGGTCGCTACGCGGTTCTCGGCGCCCTTGTTATAGGTGGCCTTGTACTCGGCGATAGCGGCGGCAACGGTATCGTTGCAAGGATTGGCTTCGATCTCATTAACGTAACCGAGCAGACGCTCACGAATCTGCGTGCCGCCCAGATACATACCGTAACCGTACTCAGCGTTATCCTCGAACAGGGAGTTGGCCCAAGCCGGACCAAAACCTCTGTGGTTGGTGGTGTACGGAGTAGAGGGAGCCGAACCGCCCCAGATGGAGGAGCAGCCGGTAGCGTTGGCGATATACATACGATCGCCGAACATCTGGGTTACCAGCTTGGCATACGGAGTCTCACCGCAGCCGGCGCAAGCGCCCGAGAACTCGAGCAGCGGCTGGTTGAACTGGGTGCCCTTCGGGGTGTTGGAGTAAAGTTCGGTCTTAGGAGCAACCTTCTCTACATTGTAGTTGAACTGCTCCTGCTTATGCACTTCTTCGGACAGCGGCTTCATAACCAGAGCCTTCTCCTTGGCCAAGCAAGCATTGGCGCAAACGCCGCAACCGGTACAGTCAAGCTGAGATACGGTGATGCCATACTTGTAGCCCTCGCAACCCTTGCCGTTCATCTTGATCAGTTCCATGCCGGCAGGAGCGTTAGCCGCTTCTTCCTCATTCATAACAACCGGACGGATAACGGCATGCGGGCAAACCAGCGAGCACTGGTTACACTGAATACAGTTGGAAGCGATCCATTGGGGAACGAACACGGCGATGCCGCGCTTCTCATAAGCGGCAGAACCCTGCGGGAAGGTACCGTCAGCCGCATCCACGAAGGTGGAAACGGGGAGCTTGTCACCCTGCTGAGCGTTGACGGGAACGAGGATGTTATCCACATAACCGTTCAGAGCGCCGGTCTTAACAACAGCCTTCTCGTCATCCTTGGCATCGGCCCAAGCGGCGGGAACGTCAACCTTAACGGCAGCAGAAACGCCACGGTCAATAGCGGCATGGTTCATGTTCACAATGTCTTCGCCCTTGTGGCCGTAGGTCTTAACCACGGCATCCTTCATATACTTGACCGCATCATCAATAGGAATGATGTTGGCAATGTTGAAGAAGGCGGCCTGCAGAACCATGTTGATGCGGTTGCCCAGACCCAACTCACGGGCGATCTTCACACCGTCGATGGTGTAGAAGTTAACCTTCTTGGTAGCCAGATCTCTCTTGAACTTAGCAGGGAGCTTGTCCTCAAGTTCCTCAAGGGTCCAGCCGCAGTTGAGCAGGAAGGAAGCGCCTTCTTTGAGATCTTCGGTAATATCGTACTTGTCAACATAGGAAGCGTTATGGCAAGCCACAAAGTCAGCCTTATTTACGAAATAGGTGGACTTGATGGGGTTCTTACCAAAGCGCAGGTGGGAAACGGTAACACCGCCCGACTTCTTGGAGTCATAGGAGAAGTAGGCCTGCGCATACTGATCGGTGTGATCACCGATGATCTTGATGGAGTTCTTGTTGGCACCAACCGTACCGTCAGAGCCCAGACCCCAGAACTTGCAAGCAACGGTGCCGGCAGGAGCGGTTTCGGGATTCTCGGTAACAGGCAGGGACAGGTTGGTCACGTCATCGTTGATAGACAGCGTGAAGTAACGCTTGGGTTCGTCCGACTGCGCATTGCGGTAAACGGCAATGATGTCGCCGGGGGTGGTGTCCTTAGAACCCAGACCGTAACGGCCGCCGACTACGTCGACCTTCACACCGGCCTGAGCCACAGCGGTGACAACATCCAGATACAAAGGCTCACCCATAGCACCGGCTTCCTTGGTGCGATCCAGCACGGCCAAACGCTTGGCGGTAGCAGGGATGGCGGCCAAGAACTTCTCGGTAGCAAACGGACGGTAGAGGCGAACCTTGATCAGGCCGACCTTTTCACCCTTGGATACGAGGTAATCAATGGTCTCTTCGATGGTGTCGTTAACCGAGCCCATGGCTACAATTACGGTTT
>JAZNSU010000132.1:0-3319 GCA_045591385.1 Eubacteriales bacterium | reverse complement strand
AAGACAAATAAGGCAGTCAACTCCTTGGCTCACAGAACGACATGGCTACGATCCGACTTCCCTCCGGCGATAAAAATACCTGCGTTTTGCGCTTTAAGCGCCGAAAGGAATTGCAATGCAGGATGCGGTCACGATCCCGCTGAAAAGCGGTACGCATATCGCACTCTTCTTCGTCATATTCTCTTGTCGCATCACAGGAAAGAGCCGCAAAGGAAGACAAATAATCCTTCTCTCGTTGTTCTAACATCTCCCGAGTCGTCATTATCTCACACCCTTTCTATATAGTAATACGCACAAAAAACCAAAAACCCTTTTTTTATTTCAAAAATCCGATAAATTTTTCTCCGTTTTCCACACAGGTTGCCACACCGGCGCTCATTTCCTGTACACAGGCCGTCAAATTCGGCACCGCCTCAGGCGCACAGGACACGGTAAATGAAACATCTGCGCTAAACTGCGCATCAAAAATGGTACCCCCTCTTGCCGTCAAGGCCGCACACAGGCGGTCATACACAGCATACGGACAGCCCACCGTCAGCAATTTGCACATCCGCATTTCCAGAATCCCCGCCGCATCCACAGCAATTTTCGCCGCCTTGGCATAGGCACGGGTCAGTCCCCCTGCTCCCAGCAGAATACCGCCGAAATATCGTGTGGCGACTACACAAATGTCGGTCAATTCCTCACGGCGCAATACGCCCAGCATCGGCTGACCGCCCGTACCCGACGGCTCACCCGCATCCGAATACCGCATGGTATTATCCTTGCGTAAGATATACGCATATACATGATGCCGCGCCTGCGGATGCTGCGCCTTGATTTCATTGATGAAGGCAATGGCTTCCTCTTCGGTCGTTACCGGACGCAAAGAACCAATGAATTTCGATTTCTTTTCAATAAAAAAATCTTCCGCCGCTTTGGCCGCTGTTAAGTAATTCATGCTTTGAGTAACTCCAGAAGCACATCCACCATTTTTTCCAGCGAACGCACCGGGATAAACTCATGGATGCTATGAAAATTAACTCCACCCGTACTCAAGTTGGGACAAGGCAAACCCTCATAGGACAACCGAGCCCCATCGGTACCGCCGCGAATGGCAACCACCTGCGGCTCGACACCTACCGCCAACATGGCGGCCTTAGCACTGTCGATCAACTCCATATGCGGCAGGATCATTTCTTTCATATTGTAATAACTGTCTTTTATGTCCAGCTCAAAGGAGCCGTCACCCCATACGCCATTGAGATAATCAACCAAGTTGGACACAAACTGCTTGCGGGCCTCAAAAATCTCACGGTCATGATCCCGAATGATCATGTGCACAACCGTCTTGGATTCGTCGCCCTCCATGCCGTTTACATGATAAAAACCCTCATATCCCTCGGTGTGAGATGGGGTTTCATGAGCAGGAAGCATGGATATAAATTGGTTGGCCATCAGCACCGCATTTTTCATTTTATTCTTAGCCGAACCGGGATGAATGTTCACACCATGTACGGTTAGTTTTACACCGGCGCCATTGAAGTTTTCATACTCAATTTCGCCCAGTTCTCCGCCGTCCACGGTATAGGCTACCTTGGCGGGAAACTGTGTAAAATCAAAGTGGTCGGCACCTTGACCGATCTCCTCGTCGGGGGTAATGCAGATGGCCACCCCGCGGTGCTTAACCTCAGGATGCTCCACCAAATATTCAACCGCCGCAAAGATCTCGGCCACACCAGCCTTATCGTCGGCACCCAGCAAGGTACTGCCGTCGGTCACAATCAAATCCTGCCCGACATAGCGGGCCAGGTTGGGGAATTCCTTTTCACGAATGGTCGCCCCGTGCCCCAACTCAATATCACCACCGGTGTAATTGACGATACGGGGACGGACGTCTTTACCCGACACATCGGGCGAGGTATCCATGTGCGAAATCAGCCCTAAATCGGGCAAATTGACCCCATTTGAGGGCGGTAAATAGCCATAAACGTAGCCAAAATCGTCCATTTTTGCGTTTTTTAATCCCATTTTTTGCAGGTTTTGAGCCAAAAAATCGCCCAAAATCTTCTGTTTTTCAGTCGAAGGAACACTTTCCGAGTTCTCATCCGACTGTGTGTCGTACGCCACAAAGGATAAAAAATGATCCAGTACGCTCATGCTATTCTCCTTATAAAACAATCAAATCTTTTCGGCTTTGGGTGAGGTTAAGGCAACCGTCCTCGGTGACATTCACCATATCCACGATACGTACGCCGAATTTGTTTTCCAAATAAATACCCGGCTCCACCGTCATGATCGTACCCGCTTTGAGCACCGTTTCACAACGGGTATTAAAAGCAGGATTCTCATGAATTTCAATGCCTACGCTGTGTCCAAGCCCGTGACCGAAGCAACCCTCATAACCGGCGTTATAGATTATATCGCGGGCTACCTTGTCCACGTCTTTGCAGACCATACCGGAACGAATAACATCCAGTGCCGCCTGCTGGGCTTTAAGCACCGTTTCATACACCTGTTTTTGCTCCTCATTCACCTGCCCGACAGCCACGGTACGGGTCATGTCCGAACGGTAGCCCTCGACCACGGCACCGAAATCCATAGTAAGAAAATCGCCTGAGTCGATCAGTTTATAGGTGGGAACGCCGTGGGGCAAGGACGAATTTTTGCCCGAAACGACAATAAAATCAAAGGATACGCCCTCGCTGCCGAGTTTGCGCATGAAAAATTCCATGTCCAGCATGATATCCTTTTCACTGCGTCCGACCTGAATACGGTCAAGGATATAAGTAAAGGTATCGTCAGTCAATTTCTGTGCCTTTTGAATGAGCGCTAACTCCTCACGGGTCTTGACCGAACGCATCTCCTCAATGAGCTTATCCATTTTGTCATCCTGCAAGACATCAATGCCGACAAAGGCTTCCATATAGCCTTTCATGGAAGAAACCGAGGCGGAATAGGTTTCGATATACAAGGATTTTACGCCGTGTTTGTTTAGAAGATCGCGAATCTCGTCATTGGTGCGATTGGAAAGCAAAACCTCACAAGAAGTGACTACGCTCTTTGCCTTTTCGACATAGCGGAAATCGATCAGAAAATATGCCTGATCCTTGGTGACCAATACCGAGCCGGCACTCGATTCAAAACCGGTGAGATAAAAGCGATTGGCGCCCGATGTAACCAGTAAAGCTTCACCGCTTTGCAGGTTATTTTGTATGGTTTCAATTCTTTTCTTAATCATGATCATAACTCCTTTAAGATTTGGCACAAATAGTCGAAGGTACGGGCGGTAGAAGAAATACTCAAGCGCTCACGGGAGGTATGAATTTCTTCGATATTC
>JAZNSU010000131.1:0-15711 GCA_045591385.1 Eubacteriales bacterium | reverse complement strand
GGGTGAACGGCAGGCCGAGCAGCGGGCACGGAACCTAAGCCCGCAGAACACGCCCGCCTTTACGCTTCGGCAGGCCGCCAACGCCAGACCGACGACCAAGCCCAGCACGCCTGTGGTGCAGTATGTGGTTGGAGAGCAGGTCAAGCACCGCGTATTCGGTGTGGGAACCATTCTTTCGGTCAAGCCGATGGCGAACGATTGCATGTTGGAAATTCAGTTTGGCTCTCAGGTAAAAAAAATCATGGCAAATTACGCAAACTTGCAAAAAATATAAAAAAAGACTTGCACAATTGAGAATAATGCCTTATAATAATAAGGTATTATCCGCCGGTGTGATGGAATTGGTAGACGTGACGGACTCAAAATCCGTTGGTGGTGGCATCGTGTGGGTTCGACTCCCACCACCGGCACCAGAAAGGCACTTGCGAAAGCAAGTGCCTTTTCTACATTTAAAAACATGGGAGAGCACGATCATGATTTTTGACAGTTTAAAAAACATTGATTGCTATAAGGGACTTTCGGTTTACCCGGCTCTGCAGTTTTTTGCCTCGCAGGATTTTTCGTCCGTAGCGGCGGGACGGCACGAGTTGGATGGTGAAGATTACTATGTTATTAGCGAGTATGAGACCTCGTCCAAGACCCGCAGCGAGGCGCACAAGGATTACATTGATATTCAGATCCTGCTTGAGGGTGAGGAATACATGGGTGTAGCACCGCTGACCGATGACTTAGTTGCCGTTGACTGCAAAGAGGGCAAGGATTGCTGGTTTTACGACTGCGATGTGGATCGTGTAGCCATGAAACCCGGTTATTTTATGGTATTATATCCGCAGGATGTGCATCTGCCGGGCGATATGATAAATCAACCCGTAGCCTGCCGTAAGATCGTAGGCAAAATTAAGGTAGGATAAGATGAACAAGATCTACATTCCCGACGGTTATGCTCCTGTGTTGGATGTCTATGACACCCAACGGGCGATCTCTTACATCAAGGAGACCTTTCAAGAGGAATTTTCGGCGGCGCTTAACCTAAAGCGCGTATCCGCGCCCTTATTTGTTACCGAAGAGTCGGGACTAAACGACAACCTCAACGGTTATGAGCGGCCGGTGTCCTTTGACGTGCCTGCAGTAGGCGCTGAGGCGCAGGTGGTTCATTCCTTGGCCAAATGGAAGCGGTTGGCGCTTAAGCGGTATCATTTTGATATCGGCAACGGGTTATACACCGACATGAACGCCATTCGGCGCGATGAGGATCTAGACAACATTCATTCCATCTATGTGGATCAATGGGACTGGGAGAAAGTCATCACCAAAGATAACCGCAACCTTGACTATCTGAAACTGATTGTGCGTGCCATTGTACGCGCCATATGTGATACTAACGATCGGCTGCACGTACGTTTTCCGCAGTTGCGGGTGGAGTTGGAGCGCGAGGTTACCTTTATCACGACGCAGGAATTAGAAGATCGGTATCCTGATTTAAGTGGATCAGAGCGGGAGAGCGCCATTGCCAAGGAGCATCGCACGGTATGCATCATGCAGATCGGCGGCGCCTTGCGCTCGGGCAAGCCGCATGACGGGCGTGCGCCCGACTATGATGATTGGTCGCTCAACTGTGATATTCTTTTCTGGAACGATGTACTGGGGCGGGCGTTGGAGATCTCCTCGATGGGGATCCGCGTGGATGCCGAGGCTCTGGATCGGCAGTTGACGATTGCGGGTTGTGACGATCGGCGTACCCTCCCCTTCCATAAGATGCTGTTAAATAATGAGCTGCCGTTGACCATTGGTGGCGGTATCGGTCAGTCCCGACTGAGTATGCTGATGATGGGATGCGCCCACATCGGCGAGGTACAATCGAGCATTTGGGACAAAGACACAATTCTGGCTTGCGAGAAAGCCGGCATACGATTGCTATAAAAAATACGCCCTTGATGGGCGTATTTTTTTAGAAGTTATTTTGATAGGGACCGGAGAGTTTTTGCAGGAGCATGCGATAGATGTCGGCGGCGTTATCCCGAAAATTTTCTCCGGTAGAGAAAGCAAATTCCTGCGAGGGCAGGGCAATTTCCAACTTAAACAACAGATCTTCCCCGTCGGTGAGCGAACATTCGGCGATATACTGCCCGTCCCGCTCAAAGGTACGGACATGTGTGCCGCTTCTGCGATCGACCTTACTTAACAATTCCATAGCGCCTTGGATGACCCGTTCCTTTGCCCAGACAGGTAGGCGGGGCGCCAATTCTTTTACCGCTTCATAGCCCAGACGGGTTAAGACGGTGACGCCTTCCTCAACATCAACGGCGATATGACCGGTGCCGATCAATTCGTCAATGGCTTCCTTTAACGTGAAATATTCCACGATCTCGGAATTGAGAAAGAGATCGACCATCGCGCGGGTGGGGATGGCGCGGTTGAGTTTACTTAAGGTATATAGGATGAGGATCTTGACATCCTCTTTTTCATGAAGTCTTCCGCCTTCGAGCATGAGATCACCTCCGTGATTTTGTTTATTATACCACAGTGTGGGTAACAAATACAAGGCTTTCCCAATAAAATGTATCGAGATCAATTTTCTTGGGAGTGAAACAGATGGGTATTATCGGCGAAAGTTTTTTAGGCGTTAACAGTGAATCGGGGTTTGCCTCTTTTTATCGGGACTTTGTTGAGGGACGTGACCGTGTTTATGTAATCAAAGGCGGGCCGGGTACCGGCAAGAGTACGCTCATGCGAAAGGTGGCGCAGGCCGCTTGTGATAAGGGATATGATGTGGAACTGTTGCACTGCTCCTCCGATCCGGAATCGTTGGATGCCGTGCATATTATCCAGACCAACACCTGCATTCTGGACGGCACGCCGCCGCACGTCATTGAGCCGCCGTTACCGGGGGCGGTAGGGCGATTGGTTGACCTGTATCAGTTCTGGGATCATGAGAAACTGACGGTGCAGACGGCACAGATCAAGAAGACCAATCAGATCATTCATAATTTATACTCGCGTATCTATCTATACTTAGGCGCGGCGGGACGGTTGCAACGGGACTTGGCCAATATCGGTGCCACGCTACTCAATCGCGCCAAGTTACGGGGATATACCGACCGCTTATGCGCCCGTTATATACGCTCGCGTATCAGCACCGCCTCGGAAGAAAAACGGTTCTTTTCGGCTTTTACCCCGCAGGGGGTCACCTTTTATCCGCCGAGCCAGATGGGAATTGAGCGACAACTGGTGTTGGAAGACGAGTACGGGATTCTCTCCCGCATGCTGGAAGTGATACGGCACCGAGCCATTAAGGCCAATCACCGCATCATCAGCGGATATTCCCCGCTTATACCCGATCAGTTGACTCATTTGATCCTACCCGATGCGGGGCTGATGCTTTGCCTGTCCAACAGCATGCACAAATTGCAGGCACAACCCTATTGCCGCATTAACGCGTCCCGTTTTCTGGACACTTCGCTGGAGTCGCAACACAAGGCAAAACTTTCCTTTTTACGGCGCAGTCGGGACGAAATTCTTAAAGAAGCCTGCGAACTGCTTGCCGTCTGCCACGAAAAGCATGACCGCTTAGAAGATTATTACAAGGGCACGATTGATTATGCCTCTCTTGATCAATACACACAAAACCTGTTAAAACAGATTGTACCGTAACACAAGCCGGAAGATATATCTTCCGGCAAATTTTTTCTTGACATATACGACCGATTGGGTTATTCTATAAGTGACCATATGGTCATAGTTGGAAAGGAGCACGAAAATATGAGATGTGGAGAGAAGATACGGCAATTACGGGAAGGCGCGCATTTGAGCCAGACCGATTTGGCGAATATGCTGGGGGTATCGTTACGCACGGTGCAGCGCTATGAAAAGTGCGAGCGGATTCCCACCGCCGATGTGCTGGTGCATATCGGAACGATTTTTAATGAAACAAGTGAGTCGATGCTCAGCGATGAGGATCTGTTCATCAATGCAGCGGCCAAACTCGGTGGGCGCTCAGCTCTGCAGGCCATGGAATTGGTCAATGCGGTAGGCGGGTTATTTGCCGGCGGCGAGCTGAGTGAGAATGACAAGGATGCCGTGATGCAGGCGATCATGGAAGCCTACTGGGATGCCAAGGCACGCAACGGCAAAAAGCAGGGATAAGCATGGCGCAACAGTACATTCACACCTTAGCGCAAGAGCTGGTGGATCGGTTTGGTACACGGGATCCTTTTGCGATTGCCAAAGCCTTAGGGGCGCACATTAAGATCGTGGATAATTTTGTGTCGCTCAAAGGGATGTACCGTGTTATTTTAGGACAGCGGTATATCTTTTTAAGCGGAAATCTGGACGAGAAGACCAGACGGATCGTATGCGCTCACGAGTTGGGTCATGATCAGTTGCACCGCGCCTTGGCGACCAGCAGTATTATACAGGAATTCATGTTATACGATATGAATTCCCGTCCCGAATATGAAGCCAATCTATTTGCGGCCGCCCTTTTATTGGAGGATGAGAGTGTAGCCACGTGCGCCGAAGATGGTTGCGATGTGTTGCAAACCTCCATGCAGTTGGATACCGACATCAATCTGGTGCTCATCAAAATGGCGCAAATGAATGAGCGTGGCTACAAGTTTAACCCGCAACCACGCTCCAACACTACTTTTTTAAAAGGCTGATTTTTTATATTGTAGCAAATCTTCGTAAACCTGCCCAGACACTTCGGGATAGCCGAAGGGGGTATTGGATTTACGGTCACCGTGAAAATCACTGCCGCCGCTTGGGAGCAAGGCATAAGCCTTGGCGATCTCGGCGGCGGTTTTGCTTTGGTTTTCATCATAAGAGGAATGGTAAATCTCCATACCGATTAACCCATTAGGTACCGCATCTTCCAACAAGCGACAGAGCGAGTTTTCTGTCAGATCTTTGAGCGGATGAGCCAAGACCGGCACGGCCTGCACCTGTCGCAACAACGTCAGCGCCTCCCAAACGGATGGGCGCGGGGGCGGGCAATAATAGCCGTGCTCTTCCCCTAAGAGGCTGGCAAAGGCATCCGAGACGCTACGGACATATCCCGCTTGACACAGCGCATCGGCGATATGGGCACGGTTAATATAGTTCCCGTTTTTCTTAACCAGATCGTCATAGTCAATGACAAAGCCGTCCGCTTGCAGGCGGTGGATGGTCTGACGATTGCTGACCTCCTTATTATTACGAAAGGCATGAGTCCACGCTTCGATCGTATCGTAACAAGTTTGCGGCACGAACAGCCCCAAGAGGTGCAGTTCCTTACCCTTATACTCGGTCGTTAATTCAACACCGCCTACGGCGGTGACGCCCAGCTTTTGGGCTTGTGAGATAAATTCGGGCAGACCTGCAACGGTATTATGATCGGTCAGCGCCACGATACGGTTGGTTTGCTTGGCCAGTTCCACAATTTGGGACGGCGTACAGGTGCCGTCCGAGAAGGTGGAATGGGTATGCAGATCGCAAAACATGATATCAGCCCTGTACCGATTATATCATGTCGCACGCCAAATCACAACGGTTTGATTTTGGCGTTGAGTTTTTTTTCGGTAATTTTTATAACGGTATAGACAATAAGCCAAACCACAAAATAGCCGACGGCAAAAATGGCGCTGAAAATCAGTACAACCATGGGATCAAAAGCGATCCAACGATTGACTACATAGCACAGCAGGTAGGCTACATAGAGTGTACCGAAATGGCACAATAGGGATTTGGCAATGGGCCAATGTTCGATCTGGTTAAAGATGCTGGCACCCGCATGAACGAAGGCAAGCAGATAGGTGGAAACCATGATAACCAGCAGATCGGTACCGCCTACCTCGACATGGGGCAGGCAAACATCCAAAATGGCATAAACGATACCGGCAATGATAGGGCCGAATCCGCCGAAGATTAGGCCGCGATGAAGAAAACTTTTTAGATAACGATTCATCAGAATCCCATCCTTTCTTTTACGATTTTTAATTGGCGTCTGGACACATAGTCCTGATAGCCGTTTTTCAGAATGACCGAAAGTGAGCCGCCGATTGAGGTTTGGAATTTTTTAATTTTTGAGAGATTGATCAAGCAGGACTGGTTGATCTTGACAAAGGATTTGGCGTACTGTCGCTCGAGTTGATAGAGCCGTTCTTTTACCAGCCATTTCCCCTGCTCGGTCAGAGCGTAAACCTTGCCCGACTCGACACAGAAGCCGTAGATATCGTCTCCATTAAGTTTGACGGTATCTGCTTTTTGATAGCCAAACAATTCTCCGTGTTGCTGTTCCAGAAGCGCTTCGATCTTTTGAAGCGTCTCCGATTTTTCCTTGGCATATATCAAGATATCTTCTTCTTGCGTGCTTGATATTTCGATCCGATATTGCATGTCATTCTCCTTTATAGTCATGATGGATACGCGTATCTTCTGACAAGACCATTGTAAAGGATTCCGATAGACTCTGTCAACACATCCGGACTATGCGGTGAGTTTAAGCCGATATGCGGAATGACACAGGCTAAAAACACCTTCCAAAAATCCCGTTGCAAAGTTTTATTTAGCGAAAAGGCAATAAGTAAAATCCCGTCCACTTTCGTGAACGGGATTTTTGGTACGCCCGACTGGATTCGAACCAGCGACCTTCAGAGTCGGAGTCTGACACTCTATCCAACTGAGCTACGGGCGCTTATCCTGCCCCGCAAAGGCGGGGCATATGTTTAGTTTTTCTTTGTTTTAATGGATACCTGAATATCCTCGGTTACATCAAACCGATAGGTGTACTTAGTGCCCGATCCGACGGGCTCGAGGGGGCTCTGAATCACCGTTCCGTTGGTTTTCCCTGTGGTGGCTACTTCGGTTAACGTATAACCCGGCTGCATTTGAATTGTCAACGAATATTGGGTTCCTTTGACCACGGTATCTCCGCTGTTGCTGGTGATGGTATAGCCTTCGCCCGAGGGCAGGGACACCGTGGCGGCATTGGCTATAACCACCTCGATGCGGATCTTATAGTTCTTTTTAACCGGATCAATGGAGAAAGTATAGGTCTTGAACTGGGATCCACTCTGTTTAATCGGCGAAAGTGATTCGCTATCAGCCCATACGCCTTTTAAGGAATAGCCCGGTGAGACCTTAATCGAGAAAGTGAAGTTCTCCCCTTCCATGACTTTTACCGAGGTATTGGCACCGGGGGACATGGTATAACCCTTGCCGCCATCGGGCATGGTGACAGTAAACTCATCGGGATCATACACGACATTGGGATTGTATAGTTTAGGCAATGAGGACCGACTATGAGAAGCGCACAAATGGTTATTGGTACCGCCGGTAGTAGAATATCCAGCATAGGTTCCTTCCTTTTGGATGGCACTCCAGACAGGACCGGACAACGACAACGCCGTGCCGTCGGGAACCGGACGGTAAACATACTGGGCATCGGTTGTGGGGAAATTGACGCCAAATTCACGCACAATATTGATCATAGATGCCAGATGTGCCGAGGGACAAGCGTCATGAGCAATCTGACCTGACGTATCACAAACATACACAGGAACATGGCAGGTACATACCTCCTTGGGCAAGGTATCCTTTTTAAACCATGCGGTAAAGGTACGCTCGCCGCGTACATCAATCAGGCAGTTGGCATCCGCCAACATGCCGCAATCGGAGCAAACGGTTTCCTGCACAAGGGTGCTCGGACGAGCCTTTAAAGACTGACCGGAGAAACCGACCTTATTGATCACGTGCTGCATGACACGTTTCCATAAAGTCTGTGAAATGTAGCCGGACACACCATAATCCACCAAATTTGCCGGCTCATCAAAGCCAACCCAAAGAGCGGCGGTAAAATAGGGGGTAAACCCGGCATACCATTTATCGTGGTTATTTTGAGAAGTACCGGTTTTGGCGGCCAGCGGCACACTTAACATACCGTTTTTAGCCAAACCATTCTGCACTCCGTCATACAGAATATCCTGCATGAGCCATGCACTCTCAGCCGAGCAAGCCTGCTCGCCATCTCCCTTATTCTCCAAGATTATCTGACCCGACTGGGTTTCGACCTTGGTATAAGAGATCGGCTTATGATAGACACCACCGGAAGCAATGGAACCATAACCGCCTACCATGTCACGCAGATATACACCATAATCCATAGCGCCCATAGAAAGAGCGGCAAGATTTTTATCATTTTGGGTAAGGGATACATGCAGGTTTTTACTTAGAAAATCGTACGCCTTATCCATGCTTACCTTATTAAGTACCTGCGCCGCCGAAGCATTGAGCGAGTTGCGAATGGCGCCAAACATGGTGGTCATGCCATAGTAATACCGATTGGCATTTTGCGGATAGCCGGCACCGCCCAAGATGGTAACAGGGGCATCATCGATAACCGTTCCTTCGGTAATGGCATTCAATTCCAGCGCCGGCAGATAGGCCGACAGCGGTTTGATCGAGGAGCCGGGTTGACGGCGGGTTGAGGTGGCACGATTGAGAGCACGACTGCTCTTTTCGCCACGGCCGCCGATCACGCCGAGGATGTGACCGTTGGATTGATCCATCAGCAAGGTTGCGACCTGATAATCGGCCTCCGGATGAGAGTCGCCGGGGAAGGTAGAGGCATCGGCAAATACTTCTTCCAAAGCATTTTGTACACGCCGATCCACCGTAGTATAGATCTGAAGACCGCCGCTGAACAGATAGTTCGAAGCGGCCATTTCGGAATAGCCTTTTTGCTCCTGCAGGTCTTGCAGGACATCGTCAATAACCGTATCGACGAACCAAGAATAGGTGCTGGACAGGGCCATATTCTTCCCGTTGGGATTAAATTCAAGCACCTGCGCTTTGGCCTCATCATATTCGGCCTGCGTTAATTTATTAAGTTCCCGCATCTTACTTAGGATTAAGTCCTTACGGTATGCATTCTCCTCAGGATGGTCGTAGGGTTCATACACTGCGGGCTTGTTGATAATACCGAACAGAGCGGCACTTTCGGCCACCGTCAGTTCCGGCACCGTTTTGTTAAAATACAATTCGGCAGCCTTACCCAGACCGTAGGCGCGGTAATTAAAATAAACCGTATTGATATAATATTCGAGAATATCCTCTTTTTGGTATTTGCGTTCGATATACAGAGCGCGCAAAATTTCCTGCGCTTTGCGCTGCCAGGTACGGTCGTTATCCTGCGTAAGGTTCTTGATCAACTGCTGGGTAATGGTAGAACCACCATATGTGCCGTCCTTCAAAATCCAATTTGCAACTGCACCGCCAAAGCGTTTCCAATCGACACCGTTATGGTCCCAGAACCGTTCGTCCTCAATGGAGATCAACGCATCCACGGCATACTGGGGAACATCCTCCAAATTGACCCAGATACGGTTCTCGTTGACAAACAATTCCTGCATTTTCTCATATTCGCCGGTTTCGCTGTTCTTGGCATAGAGGGTAGTGGTATATTCCAAGGTGCGATTGGCGAACAGTTCGTCCATGGCCGGATCGGTATACCCATTCACCAACGACGCGAACAAGATCAACCCAACAGCGATACAGCCGCCGATGAAAGAGCCGATATATCCGGCTAACTTCAACCATTTTCTTGTTTTGGGTGGCAGGGGGATCTTTTTCGTATTGAGTTGCTTAATGGCTCTGGCATCCACCTTGACGGTATCGCCCATAGTAGCCTCCGGCGGTTCCGCTTTTTTTTCTTCGGGAATCGAGAAAGGAGCGGTATGATCCACAATAGGGATCTGATCAAAATCCTGTACAGGCGC
Source organism: Eubacteriales bacterium (assembly GCA_045591385.1). Taxonomy (GTDB): domain Bacteria; phylum Bacillota; class Clostridia; order Oscillospirales; family UMGS1783; genus CAKSHC01. Next base: position 5,959 of record JAZNSU010000131.1, on the reverse strand, counting down.
GACCGAAACCGACGGCTCGGACATATCAATATCCCCCGACAGAGCCGCCATGGCGTTGAGTGCTACCTGCGCATTATGGGCATCCTCTTTTTCCAGTTGCTCGACCTGACGGATCTCCTCCTCGGTGGGTTCTTCCTGCACATTGGGGGTAGGAGCGGGCGTCGGCTCAGGCTTTTTGAGGCTTTCATCCAATAATTGATTTAGTTGGTTGAAATCAAATTCGGTAAAATCAAAATCATTGTTCACATCATTCACCTCTTTACATTCAAATCAACACAACCTATTATACCATAAATCCCGACAATTTCAAGCAGGAGATGGAAAATAAAAAGAAAAACCGAATCATTTGATCCGGTTTTCCTTACTGTATCAATATTTTTGGGGATTGTTAATTTTCTGAGACCTCAGGTTGTTGGGCGGCCACGGTATTTTTCGCTTCTTCGGTTGTGCGCTCGCCAAGCGGTTTGCAGGAGCACCACTTAGCCGGAATGGTGTCCTTGGTAAACCATGCATAGAAGATGCTGGATTTTCCGTTATCATAGATGCTGTTGGCACCCGGACGACGACCGCAACCGCCACAGATGCTCACCCGCACCAGGTCTTCGGGACGAGCCATGAATTCTCCGTCTTTCCAGCCAACCTGATCCACGACATACTGCATGACATTTTTCCAGACTACTTTCGGCACCTGCATAGTCACACCTGCGCTGACCAGATTGATCGGTTCATCGTATCCAACCCAGACTCCGCCCACAAAGTAGGGGGTATAGCCCATAAACCATTTATCGTGGTTATCGTCTGAGGTGCCGGTCTTGGCGGCCAAGGGGATGGAAAGGCGTCCGGGGGCGGCCAGACCGTAAGTAGCACTATCGACCAGCAGATCATGCATCAGCCATGCAACGGTAGGCGAACAGACCTGTTCACCTGCGGTATTCTTTTCCAAAATTACCGTACCGTCGACCGCTTCGATCTTAGTATAAGAAATGGGCTCATGGTAGGTTCCGCCCGAAGCGATAACACCATAGCCGCCGATCATTTCCCGCATGGTTACGCCATAATGGAAAGCCCCCATGGAAAGGGCGGCCAGATTGGCATCGCCATCGCTGTTTTCGGTGGGCGCAACCAGGTCAAAATGCAATTTCTCGGTCATAAACTTGTAGGAATTTTCGATGCCGTTGAGCATGACAACCTTAGCCGCTGAGGCATTGAGCGACTGACGCAAAGCACCAAACATGGTCATGGGACCGTAGAATTTACGGCTGTAATTTTGCGGATAAGGATGCCCGTTGAGTTTGGTGACGCCTTCATCAATGACAACGGTGCCCTGCGTAATGGCGCCCGATTCCAACGCCGCCAAATAAGCAGACAGCGGTTTAATGGATGAGCCGGGGCAACGGCGGGACATGGTGGCGCGATTGAGATCACGGCTGTACTGCTTCTCACCGCGACCGCCGACCACGCCTAAGATATAGCCGGTCTTGGGATCAGCCAGCATAGAAGCCGCCTGATATTGCTTTTTCATATAGGCCTTAGGGAAAAACGCTTCATTTTTATAGGCCTGTTCCAGCGCGGTTTGCACGCGCATATCAACGGTGGTATAAATTTTTAAACCGCCACGGTAGAGATAACTCTCGGCCTCGGCCTCGGTAATCCCTTGGGTCTGGGCCAGATCAGCGATCACATCGTCGATCACCATATCCTCAAAATATGAGGTGACCTCTTCATAGGCGACATGGTAGCCATCTTCCACAAATTTAAGTTCTTCGGCCATGGCCTGATCGTATTCATCCTGTGTCAGGAAGCCGAGTTGGCGCATTTTACCCAATACAATATCGGTACGCACCTTGTTATTTTCAGGATTTTTATAAGGGGCATAGTAGTCGGGCAGACGAATCAGACCTGCCAGCGAGGCGCTTTCCCTCACCGTGAGTTGGCTGACGCTTTTGCCGAAATACATCTGCGCGGCACGCTCGATCCCGTAGGTGCGGTAGTTGAAATAGACGGTATTGAAATAGTATTCGAGGATCTCATCCTTGTCGTAATGGCGCTCAACATACAGGGCACGCAAGACCTCTCGGGCTTTCCGTTCCCAAGTGTGCTCGTTATCCTGTGTGAGGTTCTTGATCAGCTGCTGGGTAAGCGTAGAGCCGCCGTAACTGTCATCCCCCGAAAGGAAGCCAACCAGAGCGCCGGTAAAGCGGGGCCAGTCGACACCGTGATGCTCATAGAAACGCTCGTCCTCAATGGCGATCAGGGCTTGGCGGGTATGTTCGGGGATCTGATCCAGATCGACCCATTTGCGGTTTTCGTCCTTGTACAATTCATGCAGGACTTCCCACTTCCCGCTTTCGGTATCCTTATAATAGAGGGTAGAGGTATACTCCAAGGTATGGTTAGCAAACAGCTCATCCATTTTGGGATCGCTGTACTGCAACACCATTGCCGCCGCCACAAAGATCAACAGAGCCAATATACCGACCACAGCCGATGTCCACATCAGCAGACGGCGGCGGGCCTTTTTTGTCATCTTCTTCTTTTTACTCATAGCCATTATAGCATATGCACCTTTTATCTTAATTTTACCAACTTAAAAAATTTTTTCTATCAGCCAAACAATAAGGTAGCAGACGGGACGGTGTAAAATATAAATAGGCAACGCCACCCGCCCCAAGGCATCCATCCCGACCATGCGGAATTTATAGACCGTTTCGGGGACCACGCCGTCACGCAGGTACCGACCGAGGATCACGCCGCTCAAATAAGCCGCAATCCACGGGAAAAACCCGTAAAACTCGGGCGAGGAGAATCCTTTATGCACAAAACCGGTTATGAACAGCGGCAGGGTAAATTCCCCAATCGCCACCCGATCATAGGTTAGCCCATCGGTAGCCAGCACCAGCACCACAAAGGCGCCCAGCATCCAGGCAATGCCGACCTTGTTAAACCAACCGTCCATCTGCGCATCCCGATGCAGATACGAATAGAGCAACGTGGCCACAGCCAGAAAATGCAGATACCCGCACCAGATTACACCGCCAAAGGCCAGACTTATCACGGTGACAAGCCCTGCGCCGATGGCATAGACCAAAGCGCGGCGGCGGGGGTTGCGGCTAAAGTTGACCGACACGCCCGACAGTACGACAAAGAACCATTTAATACCATAGATCCAATAGCCGCTGTTCTCGGCACCCATCAACAAGGCTACTGCGCGACCAAATTCGGTATCAGCCAGCACGCCGTAGTTATAGATCATCCCGAACAGGGTATAAAAGAGCATCAACACGACCGCCACACCCCGCAGGGTATCCAAACAGGGGATGCGGTAGCCGCCGCGGATCAATTCCCGCGCACCGGGCGCAACGGCGCCGAAGGGGCGCTTGATGGCACGAGGCAGACGCGGAAGATCTTTGGACTGGGGTTTATGGATATAACTTTTCCAACCCTCCCCTTTTAAAGACAACTGCCCTCGGGTATCGATCTGGTACAGTTCGGGGCGTCGAGGCAAAGCAGGAATTTCCTGCTCGATCGACTGTTCTTCTACCTGTTTTCTCTTCATAATATTTCCTTTAGACGTTGAAGCGGAAGAGGATAATATCCCCATCACGCACGACATATTCCTTGCCCTCGCTTCGGATCAGACCCTTTTCACGGGCGGCGGCCATGCTGCCGCAGGCCATCAGATCGTCAAATGCGACCGTTTCGGCACGGATAAATCCTCGCTCAAAGTCGGTATGGATCTTCCCTGCTGCTTGGGGAGCCTTGGTGCCCTTGACGATCGTCCATGCGCGGCACTCGTCCTCGCCTGCCGTCAGATAACTGATCAGCCCTAACAAACTATAGCACTTGCGCACCATACGATCCAGACCCGATTCTTCCAGGCCGATATCGGCCAAAAACATCTCCTTGTCCTCGGCAGAAAGAGAGGTGATCTCCTCTTCCAGCGCCGCACAAATAGGCAGAACCTCGGCGCCCTCGGCGGCGGCGCGTTCCATAAGCGTTTGATAATGAGGGTTATTTTCAATGCCGGCCTTGAATGTTTTTTCGTCCATATTGGCGGCATAGATGACCGGCTTATTCGTCAGCAGGGAAATTTGGGAAATGAGTACCTTTTCCTCGTCGGTATATTCCATGGCCCGTGCGGGTTTCTCCGCCTCTAATAGAGCATAGACACGCTTAAGCAGATCCAGTTCGGCGGCATAACTCTTATCGCCTTTGAGCGCCTTAGACACACGATCCATACGGCGCTCGACCGTTTCCATATCGGCCAAAATCAGTTCCAAATTGATAATATCCATATCGCGGCCGGCATCGATGCTGTTTTCTACGTGGGTGATATTCTCGTCCTCAAAGCAGCGCACCACCTGCACCACCGCATCCACCTCACGGATATGAGAGAGGAATTTGTTACCCAATCCTTCGCCGTGGCTGGCACCTTTGACCAAGCCCGCAATATCAACAAACTCAATGGTAGCGGGAGTGATCTTTTTGGGATGGTACATTTCACCCAGCGCCGTCAAACGATGGTCGGGCACGTCCACCATACCGACATTGGGCTCAATGGTGCAGAAAGCATAGTTGGCCGACTGGGCGCCGGCATTGGTGATGGCATTAAAAAGCGTACTTTTGCCCACGTTGGGCAGACCGATAATTCCGAGTTTCATTTCCTTATTCCTTATCTTCGATGATGATCGTCCCGCTCTTCACAGGACGGGTAATACAAACAAAGGGGTATTTCCCTCTTAATGCTTCATGACAGGCGACTGCCTGTTCTTTTCTGTCAAACACGGCAAAGACGGCACTGCCGCTTCCCGTCAATCCCACATGGGGAGAAAATTGCGAAAGGGCATCCAGTTGTTCGGCCACCGAAGCACAGTGACTGCTGACCGACGGCAAAAAGGTGTTACCGATATTCTTGCACACTCCTGCCAGATCCCCCTGTTCCATAGCCTGCACCATGCCGTCGCAGACAAAGGGGGGCAATTCCTCGCACGCGTCGATATCGGCAAAGGCGACCTTGGTGGATACCCCTGCCCGCCCTTTGACCAGTACCAGATGGCAATCGGGCAAGTCGGACAGTTTCGTCAAAATTTCGCCCCGCCCCTCGCAAAGAGCGGTACCGCCCATGAGGAAATAGGGCACGTCGCTGCCCAGGGTTAAACAAATATCATACAAGGTTTCCTTGGAAAGCGGGTTACCATAAATGGCATTAAGTCCCTCCAAGATACCGGCGGCGTTGCCGCTGCCACCGCCCATACCTGCCTGCACGGGAATGTGTTTTATCATGCGGATGCGCACCTGCGGGGGCAGACCTGCCGCTTCATAGAAAGCGGCCGCCGCTTTATAGACAAGATTGGACTCGTTATAAGGGATATACCTCAGATTGCCGGACAGGGCTATGCCTTGCCCGCCCGTTTCGACAAACAGATAATCGTACAATCCTATCGTTTGCATAACGGTGCGCAGGCTATGATAGCCGTCGGGCGTGGTGCCGGTAATATCCAAGCAAAGGTTGATCTTTGCCGGTGTTTTAATTACAGTTTTGATAAAAATCGCTCCAGTCGATCCATGGCCTTGCTCAGATCGGCCATGCTTTTGGCGTAAGATATACGGACAAAGCCCTCGCCGCTCTCACCGAAGGCCGAGCCGGGCACGACGGCCACGTGTTCTTCATACAGGAACTTTTCACAAAATTCCTCACTGGTCATGCCAAATTTCTTGATGCAGGGGAATATGTAGAAAGCGCCTTTGGGTTCAAAGCAGGGCAGACCCATTTTCTTAAACCGTGCCAGCAGCATTTTGCGGCGGGCGTCGTACTCTTCCACCATGTCCTGCACCGCCTCATCGGTCTTTTCCGAGAGGGCTTCCAGCGCCGCTTCTTGCGCCATGGTGGGAGCACACATGATAGCATACTGGTGCAGTTTGGTCATGGCCTTAATCATCGGCGCGGGAAAGTCGGAGG
>JAZNSU010000130.1:0-31138 GCA_045591385.1 Eubacteriales bacterium | reverse complement strand
GCCCGCTTGCCCTCCGACTTCAGACAGCGCACACCCAGACCGGGGCCGGGGAACGGCTGACGGTAGACCATGGCGTGGGGCAGACCCAGCGCCTCGCCCACAACACGGACCTCGTCCTTATAAAGCAGTTTGACCGGCTCGACCAGTTCGAACTGCATATCCTCGGGCAGACCGCCGACGTTATGATGAGCCTTTACGCCATCGCTTTCCAGAATGTCGGGATAGATAGTGCCCTGAGCCAAGAAGGAGATGCCTTCCAGTTTGGAAGCCTCCTCATCAAAAACCTTAATAAATTCGCCGCCGATGATCTTACGCTTTTTCTCGGGCTCTGCTACGCCGGCCAGCAGATCAAGAAACCGATCGGTCGCGTCGACATAGATCAAGTTGGCATCCAGCTCCTTGCCAAACACCTCGATGACCTGTTCGCTTTCGCCTTTGCGCATGAGCCCGTGGTTGACATGGACACAGACCAGCTGTTTGCCAATCGCCTTAATAAGCAATGCGGCAACGACCGAGGAGTCAACACCGCCGGACAGCGCCAACAATACCTTTTTATCTCCGAACTGCGTACGGATCTCAGCCACCTGCTCGGCGATAAAGGCATCGGCCAGTTCTTTTGTGGTTATACGAGCCATCGACTCGGGACGAATATTCGTTTGCATTTCTCTCGCTTCCTTTGCATAGAAATTTTGTTTTATTATACCACTCCGCCGACCATTCTACAATATTTTTTTAGAAAAAAATGAAAAAAGAGGATGCAAGCATCCTCTTTTTCCTCAATAATAGAAGATCAGGAAATAGATATAGGCGGGAATAACGGCGGCCAAGGTAAAGGGGATGCCAATCTTAAGGAAGTCGCTGTTCTTGACCTCATACCCCTCCTTGCGCAAGATGCCGATGCCGGTGATATTCGCCGAGGCGCCGACGGGAGTCAGGTTGCCACCCAAGGTAGAACCCGAAAGCAATCCGAAATAGAGCAAAGTAGGATCGATTCCTAAAGATGCCGCAATCCCTTGCGTGACAGGCAACATAGTGGCCACATAGGGAATATTATCGATAAAGGCGGAGAAGATGACGCTCATCCACGTAATCAGCGTATAGATGACAAAGACGTTGCCGCCCGACAATTGAGTAAAGAGGTTGCCGATGGCATCGACCACACCCATGTGGGTAATACCGCCGACCACGATGAACAGACCGAAGAGCAGACCGATGGTATTGACGTCGATCTCCCTAAGAGGGGCGGAGAAGGCTGACCATGTTTTCTTGCGAAGACCGTTATAGACCACGCCGATCACCATAATCACACAACAGATGATGCCGTTGGTATAGGCCGACAGACCGGGGAGAATCCCATTTAGGAAAGTGGGCAGTCCGGGAATGAGCGAAGCAACAATAAGTAAGACAACGGTGCCGAGCATGAGGACGGTCGGCACATAGTCGGTAACCACGGTACGCTGACCGGGTTCGATCTTGCCCGTTTCTTTGCGGAAGATAATCAACAAAAGCAGACAGGATATCAGTGCGCCCAGTTCGACAGCCCAGAAGATACCGGGTTTGCCGTTATAGACAAAGAAGTCGAGGAAGTTCATGTTGGCATAGCCGCCGAGCATGATCGATGTGGTATCGCCGACCAAGGTGGCGGCGCCCTGCAGATTGGAGGACACGGCGATGGCAATGATCATACCGACGGGGCTGATGTCTAACCGCTTGGCGATGGCCAAAGCAATAGGCGCGATCATCAACACGGTGGCGACATTATCAATGAACGCAGAAACGATACCGGCAAACAGCGACAAGATCACGATCGCCCATTTGACGTTGGGTACCCTTTCAATAATAATATCGGCCAGCAGATTGGGCATTTTGGACTCGATCATTAAGGCAACGGTGCCCATGGTACCAGCGATCATCAGCAATACATTAAAGTCGACACTGGGTAACACTTCACCAAGCGGCAACATACCCGACACGACGAAGATCAAAGCAGAGCCGAGCGCCACAAATGGGCGGTATTTGGGCAGGGCCAGCATGAGCACATAGGTTAAGACAAACACGGCAAGAGCAATATACATGCATTTTCTCCTTTTTGTTTATTTTTCTATTATATCATTGCTTTGTATAAAATGCAACGGACAAAAACAGGAAGCGTCCCGATTGAAACGGAGAAGTTTCTATGATATACTGAATGTATCATGACAGGAGAGGGTCGGAACATGGAATTTCGTGAAAAGTTGCAAATGCTTCGCAAGAAGCAAGGCTTAACGCAAGAGGAGCTTGCTCAATTACTTTATGTATCCCGAACGGCGGTTTCCAAGTGGGAGTCTGGACGGGGGTTTCCCAGCATGGATTCCTTGCGGCGGCTTGCCTGTGTTTTTTCCGTCACGATAGATGAATTATTTTCGGGCGAGCAACTGCTTTGTCTGGCCGAGGAAGACGGTAGACAAAAAGCGGAGCAGATCCGCCATCTGGTGTTCGGACTTTTGGATATCGGCGCTTCTCTTCTGCTTTTTCTTCCTTTTTTTGCGCAGCGGGACGATGCCATTATACGGGGGGCTTCCCTTTTGACCTTGACGGGGGTTTCCTCCTATTTAAGAATCGTATACGCGGTTTTGGTGGCTGTCATCGTTTTATGGGGTGTGCTGGTGCTGGCGATGCAGAATTATCGGCGGCATTTTCTTGCTCTAGTATCGATGGGACTGACGGCAATGGGAGTTCTTATATTTACGCTGAGTTTGCAACCCTATGCGGCGGGATACCTCTTTATCTTCTTAATGATTAAAGTGTTTTTGCTTGTGACACGAAAAGTGTCGTCGATGTGACGGAACGTTTCTTGTTTTCTTCCCTGCCTTTCTATATGCTGGAGTTACGAAAGGAAGGGGAAAAATATGAAACGAACACTTTATCTCTCGATTGGTTTTCTTGGCGCTTTTGTATTGTGGACGGTACTCGTTTTGCTTGTGGATGTGCAGGCGATTGGGCCAGACGGATCGGTCGTTGGACTGGCAACGGTCAATGGACTGTTTCACCGACTGACGGGTGTACACATGAATCTTTACACCCTTACCGACTGGCTGGGGCTGGTGCCGATTGCGGTTGTGCTCGGCTTTGCTCTTTTCGGTTTAGTACAGTGGATCAAGCGCAGGCGTATACAAAACGTTGATTTTGACGTTTTGATACTGGGAGGATTTTATATCATTACCATATTCTGTTATTTGCTTTTTGAAATGGTGGTGATTAACCGTCGGCCAATTCTAATTGATGGATTTTTAGAGGCGTCCTATCCATCTTCGACCACGCTGTTGGTTTTGTGTGTAATGCCGACGGCCATGCTCCAATTTCGATCCCGTATAAAAAACCGTGTGCTGCGAGTGATTGTGCTGATGGCCATAGCCGTATTTATTGGGTTTATGGTCATTGGGCGGCTGGTTTCGGGCGTGCATTGGCTTTCGGATATTGTGGGTGGTGTATGGCTGAGCGCAGGGCTTGTCTTGTTCTATCAATTTCTTACAAGAAAAACCCCGAAACCGTAATGGTTTCGGGGTTTGTTGTTGATAACAAGTTATCTCTTGGAGAACTGCGGAGCGCGACGGGCGGCCTTTAAGCCGTACTTCTTTCTCTCCTTCATTCTCGGGTCACGAGTGAGGAAGCCGGCCTTCTTGAGAAGGGGACGGTTCTGCTCGTCAACCAGTAGCAGAGCGCGGGCAATGCCGTGACGGATGGCGCCGGCCTGACCGGAGATACCACCGCCGACAACCTTACAAACCACGTCGAACTTGCCGGTGGTCTGGGTCAGCTCCATGGGCTGGCGAACGATGTACTTGAGGGTATCGAGCCCAAAGTAATCGTCGATATCACGGCCGTTAATGGTAACGGCGCCGGTACCGGGATAAAGTCTTACGCAAGCAACGGACTGCTTTCTGCGGCCGGTGCCGTAGAAATACTCTTTCTTCGATTCGTACATTCTCTATCCCTCCTTATTTCATTTCCCAAACTTCGGGTTTCTGGGCCTGATGCTTATGCTCTTCGTTCTTGTAAACAAACAGACGCTTGGCAGCGCTGCGGCCGATGGAGTTATGCGGGAGCATACCCTTAACGGCGGTAGAGATAGCAAACGGGGAATTGTTGGCCATCAGCGTGGAGTACTTGATCTCCTTTAAGCCGCCGGGATAGCCACTGTAGTGACGGTACATCTTGGCATTGATCTTGTTGCCGGTGAGAACCATCTTGTCGGAATTGATGATGATAACGAAATCGCCGCAGTCGACATGCGGAGTGAAATCAACCTTGTGCTTACCACGAAGCAGAGCAGCCGCTTCAGCAGCCACACGGCCCATGGACTTATCGGCAGCGTCGATCACATACCATTTACGCTCGATCGTCTGAGCGTTAGCCATGAAAGTGCTCATGTTTATCCTCCTATTATTTGGGGACTTCTCCCCTCTTTTTTTCTTAGCCTTTGTATTATACCTTTGCCCTCGCAACTTGTCAAGCACTTTTTCTTAAAAAATTAAGTTAGGATAAAGTTGCTCTGTTTTTCTCTGTTTTACTCTGTTTTTCTCTGTTTTACTCGTTTTGCAATTTAAGAAGGCCTCACCAAGTGGTGAGGCCTTCTCTTATTGAGCCAGGGTGTTGAACAAATCTTCAAAGAGATAATCTCGGTTGATTTCATACACATAGCGGATCGGACGGGAGTTATCTCGCAGATAGGTAGCATCATTCTGCGGAATGAGATTATCCTCCAGCCGATGCTTAAGAAACTTTCCATTATCGGTAAGCCATGCGATGGTCGTTACGTCCCAAACCACACGAGTCCAAGGTCTTCCTTTGGCATACCGATAGGTTTCATCCAGCACCGTTTCAATCAGATAGTCGCACACCTCATTCTTTCCGGCCAGCCAATGCTTGAGCTCCCATTCGCCGGTACGGAACACGTCTACAACACCGGCACAGGGAAACATGACAACGGGAGCGCCGCAACCAAAGATGATACGGGCGGCCGCATAGTCTTGCTCCATATTAAACTCGGTCACATCAGTCCGATGCAAAGCGCTGCCACCCAGCCAGACGATAACGACATTTTCGGAAATTGACGGGTCCATAAGCAGTGCCGAGGCCACATTGGTAATGACACCGATGGCCACCACGTACAGAGGCTTTTCGGGGGAATAGTTCTTGGCCAACCCCACCAAATGACGAGCCGCTTCCGATTCGACGGGTGTTTTCTCGTCGGATAGATAATCGGTCGAGCCTCGGAATGCAGGAATATCGGTTTTCAGTAATTTCTGTAAGGTCACGATCTCTTGATAGCTACGCTCCATGCCGGCCGCCGGCGATTCTACTCTCTTATTAAAAAAGGGGGCGGCGTAGATGGCTTTGGTATGGATGCGATCGGTGCGCTTTAGCATATAGGACATAGCAAACTGGTCGTCCACCTCATTGTATGTATCGGTATCCAACACGGCATCTACCATCCCTGTAGGTGGTAATAGGTTCTTCAAATATTGTTCCTGTGTCATAAATAGTAACTTCTCCTGATTTTATCCATGATACAGTTTCTTGGTTTGATAGACGGGCTCGCAGGTCACATTGATGCCCAATTTGCGAAGCACGGCGGCGTCGGTCTGGTTAAGAATGACGCTCGAATGCATTTCGCAGCCACGCAGATCGTGTACACAGGACAGAGCAACCTGCGCCATGGGGTTGGTGGCGGCACAGATAGAGAGTGCGACCAGTACCTCCTCGGGGTGCAGGCGGGGATTGTGGTTCCCCAGATAGTCGGTCTTCAATTTCTGTAACGGTTCAATTGTTGCAGGGGCCAACAGCAACACAGGGTCGGGCAGATTGGCTAGCACTTTCAGCGCATTAAGCAACATGGCGGCTACCGGACCGAGCAAGGACGAGGTTTTACCGGTAACGATGGTGCCGTCGGGCAATTCAATAGCGGCGGCGGGAGAGCCGCTGGCTTCGGCCTTATTCTTGGCGGCGGCGATGACGGGACGATCTTCCGCGCTCAGCCCCGACTGCTTAACCAACAGTTCAATTTTATTTACCTCTTCGGTACTGCCGCTGCCCTTTCTCAAATTACACAGGGCGGCATAGTATCGACGCAAAATCTCCTGATTGGCGGCGGCACGCACGGCCTCGTCATCAAAAATGCAGTTGCCGGCCATGTTTACTCCCATATCGGTGGGAGAATTGTAGGGGGATTTTCCATAGATCTCCTCAAAGGTGGCTTTTAATAAAGGAAAGACTTCGACGTCGCGGTTATAATTAACGGTCGTTTCTCCGTAGGCTTCGAGATGGAAGGGGTCGATCATGTTGACATCATTCAGATCGGCAGTTGCCGCTTCATACGCCACATTAACAGGATGCTTGAGCGGAATGTTCCAAATCGGAAAGGTTTCGAACTTGGCATAGCCGGCTTGAATTCCTCGCTTATGGTCATGATACAACTGGGACAGGCAGGTGGCCATTTTCCCCGAACCGGGGCCGGGGGCGGTAATGACAACGAGGGGGCGGGAGGTTTCGATATACTGGTTCTTACCGTAGCCCTCTTCCGAAACGATGAGCGGGATCTCATAGGGATAGCCGGGGATATTATAATGACGGTACACCTTAACGCCCAGCGAATCCAGACGGTTGGCAAAGGCATCGGCGGCACGGTTGTCGCCGCCGTACTGGGTCAGCACGACCGAGCCGACATATAAGCCCAGACCACGGAAGGCATCAATCAAACGAAGGACATCCAGATCATAGGTAATACCCAGATCGCCGCGCACCTTATTTTTCTCAATATCGTTGGCGTTGAGGACGATGACCAGTTCCGCCATTTCTTTCAGTTCCAGCAGCATTTGAACCTTACTGTCGGGAGCAAAGCCGGGAAGTACCCGTGCGGCATGGAAATCGTCGAACAGTTTTCCGCCAAACTCCAGATATAATTTTCCACCGAAATCAGCAATACGGCTCTTGATATGTTCCGATTGCAATTTCAGATATTTTTCATTATCGAACCCTATCTTATTCATACTTCCTCCGAATATCCCGTCTTTTTAGAACATCGTTTCGATCAACTGTTCGGCCGTAACACCGCCGATATATTTTTTAAGCGGCAGGTCGCGAATGGCCAAAGCAATGGCTTCGGGGCGATGCGGTACACCGCACAGTTCCTGCTCCAATTCGCTGATCTCGCCAAAGGCAAAGAAGTCGCCCGTAATTTTCACATTATGAATCACTTCCTGAGAAATGTTCATCTGCACTTCAATCAGACCGGCCGGGAACTTGGCTGCCTTCTGGAAAGCATAACTGGGGTTTTCACCAAAGTTCCAGTCCCAACGGCTGTACTTCTCCGCCTGCAGTTTCTTGGCTTCTTCCACATCGTCTTCGGTAAATTCGCACACCGTGAAGTTTTCATGGGTCTGCTTGACATAGTCGGTCAGCCCCTGCATGAATTCCTCCACCGTCATGGGTGAAGACAGATGTTCGGAGATGTTCGACACACGGGCTCGCACGCTGGCGATGCCCTTAGACTTAATTTTCAGAGGATGGACCTGCAGTGCGCCCGTGAGGTCGGCCATACCTACCTCGAACAGCAAGGTGCCATGATGCAAAAAGCGCTTGCCCACCTTGGTCTGAGCATTGCCCGAGATCTTTTTGCCGTCAATCTCAATGTCATTACGACCGGTAAGACCGGCGTTAATGCCCAGCGAGCGCAGATAATCCACCACCGGCGCCGTAAAGCGGGCAAAGGACAGTTCATCCCCTGCCGTAGCCTTGGTCATAAACGAAAAGTTAACATTACCCAGATCATGGAAGACGGCGCCTCCGCCTGTAATGCGACGAACTACACGGATGCGATGCTCGTTCACATAGTCAATATTGATCTCGCTATAGGCGTTCTGGTTGCGGCCGATAATAATCGACGGGGCATTGCGCCACAGGAAAAAGATATCCTCGCGATAGTGGTTGAGCAGATGCTCTTCCATGGCTAAATTGTAAGTCGGGTCAGTATCTTGAGAAACAAAAAACAACATAATTATATATTATCCTTATAAAATAGGAGTTATTCTTATTTTGCTAAAATAATGTCCTTGCCCATATAGCGGCGCAGGGCTTCGGGGATGCGTACGCTGCCGTCGGCCTGCAGGTTATTCTCAAGGAAGGCGATAAGCATACGGGGCGGAGCGACAACGGTATTGTTGAGAGTATGCGCAAAGTAATTGCCCTTTTCACCGCGGATGCGGATACCCAGACGGCGAGCTTGTGCATCGCCCAAATTAGAGCAACTACCCACCTCAAAATATTTCTGCTGACGGGGAGACCATGCCTCGACGTCGATACTCTTGACCTTCAGATCAGCCAAGTCACCCGAGCAGCACTCGAGGGTACGAACCGGAATATCGAGAGTGCGGAAAAAGTCCACGGTGTTGGTGTAGAGTTTGACAAACCATTCGGGGCTGTCTTCCGGTTCGCAAACGACAATCATTTCCTGCTTCTCAAACTGATGGATACGGTATACTCCGCGCTCTTCGATGCCATGCGCGCCCACCTCTTTGCGGAAGCAGGGCGAATAGCTGGTCAAGGTCTGCGGCAAACTCTCTTTATCCAGGAAGGTATCAATAAACTTGCCGATCATGGAGTGTTCGCTGGTTCCGATTAAATACAGATCCTCGCCCTCGATCTTATACATCATGTTCTCCATTTCGGCAAAACTCATAACGCCGTTAACTACAGAAGAACGGATCATGAAAGGCGGGATGTAATAGGTAAAGCCGCGGGCAACCATAAAGTCGCGGGCATAAGACAAAATGGCCGAATGGAGCATGGCAATATCGCCGCACAAATAATAGAAGCCATTACCCGAAGTCTTTCTGGCGGCATCCAGATCAATGCCTTTTAATTTTTCCATGATATCTACATGATAGGGAATCTCGAAGTCGGGCACAACCGGCTCGCCGATGCGCTCAACCTCAACGTTCTCACTGTCGTCTTTTCCAATGGGCACGGTAGGATCAATGATATTGGGAATAACCATCATGCGCTGCTTGATCTGCTCTTCCAGTTCCGGCTCTCTTGCCGACAGCGCCGCCAACTCTTCTCCAATGGCTGCCGCTTCCTTTTTGGCGGCTTCGGCCGCTTCGCGTTCACCCTTGGCCATAAACCCACCGATCTGCTTGGACACCGCGTTGCGGCGGGCACGCAGTTCATCGCACTTGCCCTTGGCCGCACGGTACTCGGCGTCCAATGCAATGACCTCATCCACCAGCACCAGTTTCTCATCCTGAAACTTCTTGCGGATATTCTCTTTAACCACATCGGGATTGGCTCTTAAAAATTTAATATCAATCATTTTCTTTTCTCCTTATACTTTAAGTATAAACCAATTAAAATATTACAGTTATTTATTCAGGCGTTCGGCGAGGTCGGTCAGATCGTCGTCGGAGTAGTACTCGATAACCAATTTTCCGCCTTTGCGGGAGGGGTTGACCGAGACCTTACGGCCGAGGGCGGCAGTCAGATCGGTAGCGAGGGAATCGTAGTACAACCGATCGACGGGCAATTTGCCCTGACGGGGCGGGAGCTGGCGCTTCTTGATAAGGGCTTCCAGTTCGCGAACGGTCAGTTCCTTTTCGGCACACTCCTTTGCCAAGCGGGAGATGTTGTCGGCATCCTCACAGGACAGCAAGGATTTTCCGTGTGCCAAGGATAGTTTACCCTCTTCGAGCAAAGAAATCACATCTTCGGGCAAAGTCAACAGACGCAAAGCGTTGGCCACCACGGGACGGGATTTGCCCACACGTTTGGCCATCTGCTCCTGTGTCATACCAAACTCATCGGACAGGCGTTTATAGCCCTTGGCCTCTTCAATGATATTCAAGTCTTCACGTTGCAGGTTCTCAATCAGAGAGATCTCCATGATTTCCTGCGCCGATACGTCTTTAACAAGGATGGGCAATTTCTTAATGCCTGCGATACGGGACGCACGCCAACGGCGCTCACCGGCAATAATGCGGTAGCGACCCTTGCCGATCGGGGAGACCAACAGCGGTGTCAATACGCCATGTTCCTTAATTGACTCGGCCAGTTCATTTAATTTCTCTTCATCGAACATCACGCGGGGCTGTTCCCGATTGGGCTCAATATCGGAAATGCTTACCAAGATCGGACCGCCCTCGCCGTTTGTTGTGGGTTCAGCGATCTCCATATTATTATCCTCAAAGAGGACTCCCAGACCTTTTCCTAATCCTTTTTTTACTGCCATATTACAATCTCCCGTTTCTCTTCAAAAATTCCACGGCCACGGCATCATAAGCCGCCGCGCCCTTGCAACTGCGATCGTACTGCAGCACGCTCATTCCGTGGCTGGGCGCTTCGGAGATGCGCACATTGCGGGGAATGGCCATGGCATACATCTTATCGGCAAAATATTTCTTAATCTCCTGTGCCGCCTGCAAACAAAGGTTGAGCCGTCCGTCAAACATGGTCAGCAACACACCCTCGATCTCCAGTTTGGGATTAAAGCGCTGGCGAACCAGACGAATGGTGTTGGTCAACTGCGACAAACCCTCTAAAGCAAAATACTCACATTGAATGGGAATGAGCACCGTATCGGCGGCATTAAGCGCGTTGAGCGTTAACATTCCCAAGGACGGCGGACAATCAATAAAAATATAATCAAATTTATCGCGTATTACCGAGAGGGCATTTTTCAGAAGAAACTCACGGTTTTCTACCTCAACCATCTCGATCTCGGCGCCGGCCAGATCCGCATTGGCGGGCATGATAAACATATTCTCGGTCGCCGTATACAGCAGGCATTGCGTAGCCGTCGAGGCATCGGCCATGGCATCATAAACCGAGCGCACCACCTTCTTTTTGGAGATGCCGCAACCGCTGGTGGCATTTCCCTGCGGGTCAAGGTCGACAATCAACACCCGATAGCCACGCGCGGCAATTCCGGCGCAGACGTTGATGACCGTTGTCGTCTTTCCCACGCCGCCTTTTTGGTTGGAAACGGCGATAATTTTACCCATACTGTTTCTCCTGTCTTTTGCTATTCTTACAATTTTAGATTATACCACAACCAAAACAAAAAAGAAAGCCCGAATGTTCCACGTGGAACAAATTTTTTTTATTTTCCGTGTTTCTCCCTTTTTTGACAGCGAAAGATGGTATTCTTTATATAAAGGAGGATGAAAAATGTTTGAGAAAGACACTTCTTATAAAATTCTGCCGCTTTTCCGTATTGCTCCCGACCCCAACCAACCTCGCAAGCAATTTGATGAACAGGCGCTTCGGTCGTTGGCCGATTCCATTCGGGAGTTGGGAGTACTCTCCCCCATCACGGTACATAAGGTCGAGGGACAATACCGCATCATTGCAGGAGAACGCCGCTGGCGAGCGGCAGGGATGGCAGGGCTTACCGAAATTCCCTGCATCGTTCGGCAATTTGATGAAGACAAAAAACAGTTGGCCGCATTGGTGGAGAACTTGCAGCGATGCGACTTAGATCCTTTTGAGGAAGCGGCAGGTATTCGGGATCTGATTGACAAAACGGGGCTCTCACAGTCTGAGGTTGCCAACAAAATCGGAAAATCTCCCTCTTGTATAGCCAACAAGTTGCGACTGCTGGGGCTTTCCGATTCCATCCGTTCTCAAATACGGCAACACAAACTGACCGAACGGCACGCCCGCGCACTGCTTATGCTGCCTGAAGATATGCAGGCGGCGGCGCTATCGCACATTGTCGCTAAGCAATTAACGGTGGATAAGACCGAGCAATACATTCGTACCCTACTCTCTCCTCCGCCAAAACCCAATCGTAAAATATACATTAAAGATATTCGCCTGTTTATTAACACCATTGATCATTCTCTGCGCCTGCTATCCAAACAAGGAATTGCGGCCCAATCAAACAAATCCGAGGACGAACAGTATATCTATTACTCCATTTCGATACCCAAATCCAAATAATGTTCCACGTGGAACAAAAAAGAAGCCGATTACAACGGCTTCTTTTTGATTTGACCCCATTTGCGAGGGTACGATTTTGGTGTTTGCTTTTCTTTTTCTATAACAATCAGACAGGCGGGGTTTCCGTCGGACGTTGGCGCAACCAGCGTTTCCACAACACGGCAACCCAACACCTCGATGGCGTGACGGGCGGCGTCCAGTTCTTCTTGCCCCTTTTCGCCCTTGTAGGCGAGAAATCGACCGCCCACCTTGAGCATCGGCAACACCAACTCGCACAGAGCGGGCAGAGAGGCTACCGCACGGCTGACTGCAACATCAAAGGTTTCTCGAAATTCGCCCTGTCCCAATTCTTCGGCTCGACCCCACTGCACCGTTGCAGGCAAATCAACCTGCGATAAAAACGCACGTAAAAATGCGCACTTTTTCTCGGTGCTGTCCAATAACGTATAGCGATGTTGTGGAGCGGCAATGGCCAGCGGAATACCGGGCAATCCCCCACCCGTGCCTACGTCGATCACCGACTTGGGTTCTTGTGGAAATTGATTTAAGAAGATAGGGGCTAAGGAATCATACAAATGCCGACCGATTACCCCCTCTCGATCGCGCACGGCGGTCAGGTTATATTTCTCGTTTTCGCTGAGAAGAAAATCGGTGTAACAATCAAACTGTTTTTGTTGCTCCTCGCTGATTGCTATCCCCTGTTTAGCGCACAGTTGTGTTATCGTCATGCGGATTCTCCTTTTTTCGGCTCGACAGTTCAATAATCAGCACCGAAATGTCGGCGGGACTGACCCCGCTGATGCGGGAAGCCTGTCCCAGATTATCGGGTCGTTGGGCGGTAAGTTTCTGTCGAGCCTCCATACGCAGGCCCTCCATTGCCATGTAATCCATATCTTTAGGTAAAACCATGGCTTCCATGCGGCGAAACTCCTTGATCTGCGCCAACTGCCGCTTGATATACCCCTCGTATTTCAGTTCGGTTTGCACACGCTCAACAATACTGCGAGGCAAGGACGGACGATCTTCATCGAATACCGACAGATCCTCATAGGTCAGTTGCGGGCGTTTAAGAAGTTCGGCTAATTTAATGCCCGTTTGCAAGGGGGTGCTCCCCTTGGCTTCCAGCATCGCATTGCCTGCCTGATTCGGCGCCGCCGTGGTGCGGCGCAGGCGCTCAATCTCCTGTATCATAAGTTGTTGCTTTTTCTCAAAGGCGGCAAATCGCTCTTTGTCCACCAATCCAATCTCATAACCCAACGGCATAAGACGGGCATCGGCATTATCCTGCCGCAAGATCAAACGATACTCACTGCGGGAAGTCATCATCCGATAGGGTTCGTTGGTTCCCTTTGTGACCAAGTCATCAATCAGTGTGCCGATATAAGAACTGCCCCGATCCAGCACAATCGGCTCTTTTCCATCCATCTTGCGCACCGCGTTGATACCGGCCATCAACCCCTGTGCCGCCGCTTCTTCGTAGCCCGATGAGCCATTAAACTGCCCTGCGCCATACAAACCTTCTATTTTCTTAAATTCTAAACTGGAAAATAATTCCAGAGGATCAACGCAGTCGTACTCGATGGCATAGGCGCTGCGCATGACCTCGACCTGCTCTAAGCCCTTGATGGTGCGTAGAAATTTCAGTTGCACCCATTCAGGGAGAGAGGAAGACATACCCTGCAGGTAAACCTCTTTGGTATTTTCGCCCATCGGTTCTACAAAGAGGGGATGGCGGGACTTATCCCGAAAACGGTTGACCTTATCCTCAATGCTGGGGCAATAGCGAGGACCGATGCCCTCGATCACACCCGAAAAGAGCGGAGAAAGGTGGAGATTATCTAAAATGACCTGATGGGTGGTTTCATTGGTATAGGCCAGATGGCATAAGACTTTATTCTGACCGAAGTCGGTATCCTCATTATCAAAAGAAAAGGGTTCGGGAGGCTCGTCTCCCGGCTGGGGTTCTAACTGAGAGTAGTCAATGCTATCGGCGTGCACGCGCGAGGGGGTGCCCGTCTTAAACCGGCGCATTGAAACCCCAAGTTCTTTTAATTTCTGCTCCAACCCCACGGCGGGTTGCATCCCGTCGGGACCTGAGGCGATCACCGTTTCGCCGATAATGATGCGGGCATCCAAGAAAGTACCCGTAGCCAAAATGGCGGCCTTGACGGCGTACCGTCCGCCCGTTCGGGTAATGACGGCGCAGACTTTCCCGTCTGCCACCTCAATATCCACCACCTCGCCCTGACGCAGGGTAAGGTTGGGGGTGCTTTCCAGAATCTCCTTCATACGCAAGCGGTAGGCCGAACGGTCGATCTGTGCGCGCAGAGAATAGACGGCGGGACCCTTGCCCCGATTGAGCATACGGGACTGGATAAAGCACTCATCAGCCACCCGTCCCATCACGCCGCCCAGCGCATCGATCTCCCTCACCAGGTGCCCCTTGGCGGTACCGCCGATAGACGGATTGCAAGGCATATTGCCTACGGCATCGAGATTGATGGTAAAGACGATCGTCTTTTTCCCCAGCCGTGCCGCCGCGATACCCGCCTCAATGCCGGCGTGTCCGGCACCGATAACAGCCACATCAAATTGTCCTGCCTCGTAAAGTTGCATAA
This sequence comes from Eubacteriales bacterium, assembly GCA_045591385.1. Classification (GTDB taxonomy): domain Bacteria; phylum Bacillota; class Clostridia; order Oscillospirales; family UMGS1783; genus CAKSHC01. The sequence continues at coordinate 16,547 of JAZNSU010000130.1, read as the reverse complement.
CTTTCCTTTCTTACTTCCCTACACAAAATCGATCAAAGATGGCCTGCACGGTATCTTCGGTCAGCGACTCGCCCGTCATCTCGCCCGCCGCCGCCACGGCGCCGTCGATCAGCACCCCTACGGCATCATAGGTCACTCCCATTTCGGCCGCCTGCTTGGCTTCCTGTATGGCTTGCGCCATCTGCCGGATACAGTCGGTCTGCCGCAAGGAAAAGATCAATCCCTCATCAATCACCGCACCGCCAAAGGCCAATGCCTTGATTTTTTCCTTTAATTGATCCATTCCCCGCCCCGTTTTGGCAGAAATTTCGACAAAGTGTTTAAATTTATTCTGTATATACTCTTTGTTTATCTTTTCGTCCAGATCGGTTTTGTTAATTACGGCTATCGATCGGGACGTATCGACCGCGTCGATCAGATCGAGATCCTCTTGCACAAGTTCGCGCGAAGCGTCAAACAGACAAAGAATGACTGCCGCCTGCTCGACAGCTTTACGGCTTTTCTCCACGCCGATGCGCTCAACAAGATCGTCGGTTTGCCTCAGCCCTGCCGTATCCAGTAGGTTAATACGAAGATCATCCAGCACGATCGACTGGGTCACGACGTCGCGGGTGGTGCCGGGGATGTCGGTAACGATCGAGCGGTCGGACTGCGCCAGCCGATTCATCAAGGATGATTTCCCCGCATTGACTGCACCGCACAAGCATACATCTGCGCCATCTCTCACCTGCTGACCCGTCTGCGCCCGACGCAGCAACTCCTGCGCCAGCATTTGGGCTTGATTAAGATCTTCTAATAATTCCTCGATAGGATAGTCGCCGATATCGTCGTCGGGATAATCGACATAAGCATACAGCCGCGCGGTAACGGAAAGCAGATTTTCCCGCACCTGCCGCATCTCCTGATACACCGCACCGCACAAATGGGCGGCTGCCGCGCGCATCTCGGCGGGAGAACGGGAATCGATCAGTTCCATCACGCCCTCGGCCGCCGTCATATCCAGTTTGCCCGCTAAAAATGCCCGACGGGTAAATTCTCCGCGACCGGCCATGCGAGCACCCTGCGCTAAACATAACCGACACACTTCCTGTGCCAACACGGGCGAACCGTGCAGAGAGATCTCCACAACATCCTCTCCCGTATATGAGGCGGGGCTTGCGAAATAGGTGACTAAACAATGATCCAGTTTTTCTCCCTTTTCATTGATAACGAACCCCAGTACGGCTTTGCGATCCTGTAACGGTTTGGTAAAGATCGCCTCAGCAATCACCTTTGCCCGATCGCCCGACAAGCGCAACATGGCCGTGGCCGACCGACCCGGCGGCGTCATCAATGCTACAATCGTATCCATTTTCATCACCTTTCGCCTATGTTTTCATTCTATTATATAACAAAAGCCCCGAACTGTGCAAGAGTTCGGGACCGACTATTATTGTTTTTCGGGAAAAAGTGAGATCACCGGTGCGGGACCTGTGCAGATTTCTTCTCCCGTACATTGTAACTGTTCCAACTGCCGACGAATCTGCATGGCCTGCATCTGTCCGCTCGGCATGGCTAGTGCGGCACAAATATCACTGATTCCGTTAAATAAATGATAATAGGCTTCCTTGTAATTGAGTGGTTCCATTTGGTTTTCTCCCCTTTTCGTTTGATGTTGACATTATATACCATTTTTTTCCATTCTGCAATACCATATATGTAATTTATTTTTATTTTTTGCAAATTTTTCCTGTTCTTTGTCACACGCTGTCGGCCTTTGTCGAAAAAGAAAAGAGCCGAAAAAGTTCGGCTCTTTATGGATTATTCGGTTACTTCTTCAGAAGTGGTTTCTTCCTCTTTTTCGGTGGTAGCCAGATTGACGATCTTGACCGTGTCGGCCAGTTTCATCAGGCGCACGCCTTGCGTGGCACGGCCGATAAGGCTGACGTCCTTGGTGGCCATACGAATGATAATGCCGTCGGAAGAGATGAGCATCAGATCTTCATCCTCGCTCACCGTACGGATGCCCACAACCTTACCTGTCTTATCCGACAACTTATAGTTATGGATACCCTTACCGCCACGGGACTGAATCTTATATTCGTCGGGATTGGAGCGCTTACCGTATCCTCTTTCGGTTACGGTGAGCAGGGTCTTGTCCTCGCCTGCCAGTTCCATGCCGACAACCACGTCATCGCCCTGCAGACGGATGCCGCGCACACCCATAGTCACACGACCCATCGGGCGGGCATCGTTCTCGTCGAAACGAATGGACATACCCTCGCGGGTACCGATGAAGAGCGTGTCGTTACCATGGGTCAACTGTACGCTGACCAGATCGTCACCCTCATCCAGAGCAATGGCACGCAACCCGCCCCTACGGACATTGGTATATTCGCTGATGGCCGTTCTCTTGATGATACCGCGGCGGGTACACATGGTCAAATACCCGTTACCGTCATGTTCGGTGCCGCGAATGATGGCGCTGACCTTTTCCTCGGCATCCAGTTGTAACAGGTTGACAATGTTCATACCCTTAGACTGGCGGCTTCCCTCAGGAATTTCATATCCCTTAATACGGAAGACACGACCGCGGGTGGTGAAGAAGAAGATATAATCATGGGTACCGCCCACAATCAGTTTTTCCACATAGTCCTCTTCACGGGTGGTCATGCCGGTCACTCCACGACCGCCGCGCTTCTGGGCGCGATAGGTATCGGCCGTGACACGCTTGATGTATCCGTTATGGGTCATAGTAAAGACACAATTTTCTTCGGGAATCAGGTCTTCCACGTCCAACTCTCCGGCAATCGGGTCAATCGCGGTGCGGCGCTCGTCGCCGTACTTATTGCGCATCGCCAGCTGTTCCTCTTTGACGATAGCCATGACCTTGGTATCGTCGGCCAGAATGATGGTAATCTCTTCAATGCGACCATGGATCTGATTCAGTTCCCCTTCCAGTTTTTCAATTTCCAAACCGGAAAGTTTACCCAACTGCATCTGCACGATCGCCGTGGCCTGCAGATCATCCAAATCAAACCGCTCCATTAAACGGGTCTTAGATTCGGGAATATTCGCCGAAGAACGAATGATCTTGATAACCTCGTCAATATGGTCGCAGGCAATCTTAAGCCCTTCCAAGATATGGGCACGCTCTTGCAGTTTCTTCTTTTCGAAGTTTAGGCGGCGCACCGTAATATTGCGCTGATGGTCGATATAGCAATCGAGCATCTCACGCAGGGTCATCGTCTTGGGAATGCCGTCTTTAAGAGCCAGCATATTGACCGAGAAGTTATCCTGCAAACGGGTGTACCGATACAGGTTATTGAGCACAACCTGCGGATTGGCATCGCGCTTGAGTTCAATGACGATCGACATACCCTTACGGTCGGACTCGTCACGCAGATCGGAAATACCCTCGATCTTCTTATCCTTGACATACTCGGCAATGGTCTTGATCAATTCGGCTTTGTTGACCATATAGGGAATCTCGGTTACCACAATACGGAATCGATCACCCTTCATCTCCTCAATCTCAGCCTTGGCCCGAACCGTAATTTTGCCGCGGCCGGTATAATAGGCCGAACGGATACCCGAGAAACCTTGAATGATCCCGCCGGTAGGAAAGTCGGGCCCTTTAACGATTTGTAATAATTCGTCAAAGGACAGATCTTTGTTATCAATGATCGCGACAACGGCGTCGATCAATTCGCGCAGGTTGTGAGACGGGATATTGGTCGCCATACCAACGGCAATACCCATCGAACCGTTAGCCAACAAGTTGGGAATACGGGTGGGCAGGACGGTCGGTTCAGGGTGGCGCTCATCAAAGTTGGGCTGATAATCAACCGTATCCTTGTCAATATCTGTGAGCATTTCGGTGGCGATCTTCGCCATGCGCGCCTCGGTATAACGATAGGCAGCCGGCGGGTCGCCGTCAACCGAACCAAAGTTACCCTGACCGTCGACCAAGGGATAGCGCAACGAGAAGTTCTGCGCCAAACGCACCATGGCATCGTAAACGGATGCGTCACCATGGGGATGATATTTACCCAGCACGTCACCGACGGTGGTCGCACTCTTACGATAGGGCTGGTTGGGAGCCAGACCGGCTTCGTGCATGGTATAGAGGATACGGCGGTGAACGGGTTTTAAGCCGTCACGCACATCGGGCAGGGCACGGGCGACGATAACCGACATCGAATAGTCGATATAGGCCGCTTTCATTTCCTTGACGATCTCAATCGGAGAGATCTTGCCATGTTCTACAACATCAAATTCCATTGTATACTCTCCTCCTTATACGTCAAGATTGCGCACATACTGTGCGTTCTGTTCAATAAACTGGCGACGGGGTTCTACCTGATCGCCCATCAAAATGGTAAAGATCTCATCGGCTCTCACCGCATCCTCGATCTCCACCTGAAGCAACGTTCTGGTTTCGGGTTTCATGGTGGTGTCCCCCAACTGTTCGGGGTTCATTTCACCAAGACCTTTGTAGCGCTGAACGGTAGCGTCGCGACCGATCTCATTAAGCGCCGCCTCGCGCTCGGCTTCATTATAGGCATAGCGGGCATTCTTACCCTTGAAAATTTTATACAAGGGCGGCTGTGCCAAAAAGATGTGACCGCGCTCAATGAGCGGGCGCATGAAACGGAAGAAGAAGGTCAGAAGCAAGGTACGGATATGAGCACCGTCGACGTCGGCATCGGCCATAATGATGATCTTGCCGTAACGTAACTTTTCAATGTTGAAATCTTCTCCGATGCCGGTACCGATAGCCTGTACCAGCGGCCACAATTTATCATTGTTATAAATCTTATCCAGACGAGCCTTTTCGACGTTGAGCATTTTTCCCCACATGGAAAGAATGGCCTGGTTCTTACGGTCGCGGCCTTCCTTGGCCGAACCACCGGCCGAATCACCCTCAACGATGAACAGTTCCGATTTCATCGGATCTTTTTCCTGACAGTCGGCCAATTTTCCGGGCAGAGCCATGCTCTCCAAAGGACCCTTACGGGTAGCTTCTCTGGCCTTTCTGGCTGCTTCTCTGGCGCGCTGGGCTTGCAAGATCTTATCTACAATGGCGCGGGCAATCTGGGGATTCTCCTCAAGGAAGTCGGCCAATTTCGTAGATACCAGTTCATCCACCATGGTACGCATGATGGAGTTACCGAGTTTGGTTTTGGTCTGTCCCTCAAACTGAGCCTCGGTAAGTTTAACCGAAACGATAGCAGTCAAACCCTCTCGGGTATCCTCGCCCGACATATTCTTATCTTTTTCCTTTAAGAACCCTCTACGGCGGGAATAGTCGTTAAAGACACGGGTAAGTGCCGTCTTAAATCCCGTTTCGTGCATACCGCCTTCGGTGGTATTGATATCATTGGCAAACGATAACAACAATTCATTATAGGAATCGTTATACTGCATGGCCACTTCGGCCTCGCAATCGTCCTTAGCCACTTTGAAATAGATGGTATCATGCAGAGCGGTAACACCCTTTTTTTTGTTGAGGTATTCCACGAATCCTTTGATACCGCTTTCATCAAACAGTTCAGTAGTTTGTTCCTTACCCTCTCGCTCGTCGGTAAGAATGATATGAACACCGGCATTGAGGAACGCCTGTTCACGCAGGCGGGTCAAGAGAATATCGTATTCATATACGGTGGTTTCGGTAAAAATCTCAGGATCGGCCTTAAAGGTGACGGTAGTTCCCGTACCGCCCGCCTCGCCGATAATTTTCACGGGACCGTCGGGCACTCCTCTCTTAAAGGACTGCATATGACGGTGACCGCCGCGGCATACTTCAACCTTTACCCATTCGGACAGGGCATTCACAACGCTGGCGCCTACACCGTGCAGACCTCCCGATACCTTGTATCCGCCGCCGCCGAATTTACCGCCGGCGTGCAATTTGGTATATACCACTTCCAGAGCCGAAAGTCCGGTATGTTTTTCCACATCTACGGGAATACCGCGGCCGTTATCTTCGACCGAGATGATATCCCCCTCTTTGATAGTGACCTTGATATGGGTACAATAGCCGGCTAAGGCTTCGTCAATGGCATTATCTACGATTTCATAGACCAGATGGTGCAGCCCTCGCACGCTGGTAGTACCAATGTACATACCCGGACGCTTGCGAACGGCTTCCAGACCTTCCAAGACCTGAATCTGTTCCGCGCCGTAGTTCTGTTTGTTCTCGTTGTCAGCCATAATATGTCCTTTCTTACTTGAGCGAAGCGATTCTCTTTTTCAGAGTAGCCGCGCTTAAATTTGATAGAAATGTTCTCTCTCCGTAAAACCCCGAACAGACCACAAAGGATCGGGGCAGGGTATCGGAAACGGTGATCAACCGATTTTCCTTTTCCGCTAAATTTAAATATTTTCTTGTGGCTTTACCTACCGATGAAGTATCCAGATCAAAAATACCGATGATATCGTTTTCGTTGATCAGATAGTCTTCGCCTAAATGTAAAAACATCAGATAACCTCCGTTTTTCCGTCTGTTACCTTTAAGATGGCGGCGCCTTGGGGGCGGGTTTGTCTTCCGCAATCGGTAATTATCACCTGATAGTCCCGAATATGACTGAGAATAAACTCTTTTCTTCCCTCGTCCAATTCGCTCAGTACATCGTCCAGCAAAAAGACGGGTTTTACTCCCAGTCTGTTTTGAAGAACTTCGCACTCGGCCAACTTCATGGCGATGACTGCCGACCGTTTTTGTCCGGTTGAAGCAAACCGCTTGGCCTGTACCCCGCCGATCAGAATCTCCACATCGTCCCGATGGGGACCAATCTCGGTCACTCCCGTTTCCCAATCCTTTTTGCGGGATTGTTTCATCGCTTGATAAAGAGGATAAAATATTTCTTCTTCGGTAATACCCGTTTGATAATAGGGGTTTTTATATTGAATACTCAAATTTTCCTTGCCAGAAGATATATCTTGCATAATGGTATCGGCGGCCTTGTTTAGCTCTTCGATATATCGTCCGCGTTCTAATATGATACGGGCGGCACGGCGGCACAGTCCCTCATCCCATACCTCCAACGTCTGTTCGGCAGAGGAAGAATATCCGCCCTTTAATAACGCGGCACGGGAATTGAGAATTTTATTATATTGAGAAAGAGTTGCTGTATAGATTTTTGAGCATTGACACAGGGAAATATTAATCATTCGTCTTCGCCGTTCGGGAGAACCGCTGATAAATCCCAGATGATCGGGCTCAAACAACACCGTTACAAAACCGCCGATCAGATCAGAGGAACGGGAAATTTTATCGGCACCGATATAAATCTCTTTTCTTCTGCCTCTCTGCAGTTGAATCTGCATGGTGCGGGTCACTCCCTCACAGTCGGCTTTGAATTTCAGCCCCGCCTTGTCAGCATCAAAGGCGATCATGTCCCCGTCCGATGCTCCGCGAAAACTCTTGGCGCAGGAAAATAACCAGATGGCTTCGATTATACTGCTTTTTCCCTGTCCGTTATCCCCAATGATCAAAGTAATGTCATGATCTAAATCAATATCCTGAGGTTTGAGATTGCGAAAAGAGTGAACGGCTAATTTCAGTGCTCTCATTATTCTGAGGTTTTGGCATATTTTAAGGGAACGACGATAAAGGTAAAATCATCTCCCGTTTCCGGCTTAATCACAATCGGCGAGAGAGGAGAAAGAATCTCAAATCTTATCTTTTCGCAGTCGCAGGCTTTGAGGGCATCCAATAAATAGCGGTTATTGAGTGCCAACTCACAACCATCGCCCTCCATCTGCGCCTCCACACGGTCACGCACACGGCCTTGGGAAGAAGAACAGTAGGTGTTAACATACCCCTGTTCAAATCGCATGATCAGCGGGCTTCTCAATCTTTCATTGATCACCACGCTGACACGGTCGACCGACTCCATCATTTCATCTACCGATACAATGGCCGTCATCGCTTTTTCCTTGGGAATAACCGATGAATAGGTGATGAATTTTCCTTCCATCAAACGGGCAACAAAGGTAATATTGCCTTTAGAAATGCGCAGATGTTTTTGAGAAACGGTGATTTCAATCGTTTCATCCGTTTCCTTAATAATGCGACCCAGTTCCGCAACGCTGCGGCCGGGGACAACAAATTCATAATCGCCCTCAATGGGTTTAATCAATTTTTCGTTGGATAATCCTAAACGAAACCCGTCCACCGCCACGGCGCGGATATTATCCCCGTGTATTTCAAAGAGGACACCCATCAAAATGGGACGGGCATCGGTAAGAGCTACGGCAAAACTGGTTCTCTTGGTCAAATTTCTCAGGCTTTCATAGGAAAGAGTCAAGGTTTTATCGGCATCCACCTGAGGCAGAGCCGGAAACTCAGAGGGATCAATGCCCATCAGCGAACTTTCGGCATCGCCCGAAAGGATGGTAGCGGTCAGTCGGTCGGACGTGGACAACACCATCATTTCTTCCGGCAGTTTACGAACCACTTCGGAAATGGTACGCACAGGCAAAACGATACTGCCCGGCTCGTCGACCCGTCCTTCGCAGGTAACGCAAATGCCGATACCGCCGCCGATATCATAACCGGTGACATAGATCACACCGTCAATGGCTCGGATGAGCAACCCTTCCAATGCCTCAATCGTGGTTTTAGGATTAACGGCACGGGATGCAGTTGCGATGGCTTCGGAAAAGGATGCGGTTTCACAGGTGAATTTCATAAGAACCTCCACTCTCTAATTACAAAAATAAAAGAGAAAAGAAATAAACTTTAGGTAGTAGTATTGGTATAGGCTGTGGAAATGGTGTAAATCGGGTAGTATGCCCAAAATACAAGGAAAATATACCAGGAAAAGAAAGGGAAAATTAAAATGGAAATAAGGGAAAGAATGAAAAAAATCAGAAAAAATGGGAAAACTGTGGAAAATGTGCTGTGGAAATGGGAGAAAACTGTGGAAAACTGTTTTAACAGAAAGAAAAATCAGGAAAAAGGTGCAAATAAAGAATAAAAAGGGGTGAAAGTTATCCAATATTGTGTGGAAAACTAAGAAAAAATGAGTGTTTAATTGCCTTTTACCGTGTTGATAATGTCGTTAATCTGCAAAGAAAAGGCCGAATTGGTTTCCACACGATCCTCGATTTTTTTAATGGAGTGGTGAACCGTACTGTGATCACGCCCATCGAAAACATCGCCGATCTGGGGCAGGGACAGCCCGCATACTTCTCGAATGATATACATACATACCTGACGGGCCATGGTAATATTGGAGGTGCGCTTTTTCGACTTGATATCATCGGCCGAAATATTATAATAGCGGGCGACTTCGGTAATGATACGGTCGATCACCGCTTCGACCGGCTCGTTGGTATTGAGTACGTCGGCCACGGTGGACTGAGCCACGGCCAAAGAGGGATTGATATTATTGATCAACTTAAGAGCCTGTATTTTCTTAAGGGCACCCTCTAACTGGCGCACATTATTTTTCAGTTTATTGGCCAAGAACTCGACCACGTCCTCGGGCAAGGTCAGATTCAAAGAGGCGGCTTTCATATTGATGATGGCCATGCGCAATTCAAAGTCGGGCACCTGAATATCGGCCATTAACCCGCTTTCAAAACGAGTGCGAAGACGGTCGCTGAGCTGCTGGATCTCTTTGGGAGGACGGTCGGACGCCAGAATGATCTGCTTATGGGCGCGGTAGAGAGAATCGAAAGTATGGAAAAATTCCTCTTCGGTCTGGATCTTACCGCCGATAAACTGGATATCGTCGATCAAAAGAACATCGGCCGCGCGGTATTTTTCACGGAAAGCATCCATGCTGTGGTTCTGCAGGGCCGCCACCATTTCATTGGTAAAGTCCTCACAATTTTTATACACCAAATTAGCATTGGGATTTTTTCTCTTGATGGTGGACATGATGGCAAACATCAGATGCGTTTTACCCAGACCCGAACCGCCATACAAAAACAGAGGGTTATAGGCAGAGGCGGGGTTATTGGCTACCGCCTGCGAGGCGGCATGGGCAAAACGGTTGGAATTACCGACCACGAAATTATCAAAAGTATACTCCTCGTTGATGCGCAAAGAGATCAGCGAGTTTTCGGGGGCCAGTACGCCGTCATCATCCGTTTCGTTTTCAATATCAACGATCAGATCCACATCCACCTGAAAGCCGATGGTCTGCGCCAAGGATTCCTTAATGAGCGAATAATATTTCGCCTTGATGATCTCCCAATAAAAATTATTGGGGACGGCAAGGGTGGCTACCTCTCCCGTGATCTCGACCGGACGAATCTGGCTGAGCCAAACTTCGATCGAAACCGGATTGGTAACCTTTTGTGACATGACTTCCATGCAATTATTCCAAATGTCTTTAAACGATGCCATAGTATACCCCTTATGTTTATAGTCTTGATTTTTGTGTTTCCTGCGAGATACCTCGTAAGAGAGATAAAAGAAGAAATACAGGTAAAAGGGCGCAAAGGCCCCTTTTTAGCCATATACTGCATATATTATAACATATAATAATATAAGAAGCAAATATTTATTTAATAAATTTGACAAGTATGGTAAAATAAAAAGGAAAGAAATTTCACGGAGAAAACAGGAATGATTACTAAAATATTACCCGATGAGTTGGTAACGGAGAGATTGGTGTTGCGTCGGCCGCAAAAGCGGGATACCGAGGCCTTTTATCAATACGCATCCAAGAAGACGGTAGGACCGATGGCGGGATGGCAACCTCATCACAGCAATCGGGAGACCAAGCAGATTTTAGCCTATTATGCCAAAGAGGGCAACGTGTTGGCGATTACCGAGAAAGATCGGGATATTATGATCGGGACGGTGGGACTACACAAAGACGATCACCGGCCGGGGACGAATGCGCGGCAGTTGGGGTATGCCCTCTCCCCCGATTACTGGAAAAAGGGGTATGCGACCGAGGCGGCGTTGGCGGTACTTAAGTATGCGTTTGAGAGAAATTTATACCGTATTGTGACCGCCTACTGTTATCCTGAAAATATACCGTCAAAAAACCTGCTGAAGAAGATCGGGTTTTCCTATGAGGGATGCTTGCGAAAGAGTTATGTTTTATTTGACGGCACGATTCATGATCTGGACTGCTATTCGATCACAGCGGAAGAATATATTGAAAAATACTGCTAAAAAAATCTCCCTATCGGGAGATTTTAATTCTTTTATAGACTACGATACACAGCAGTCCGGTTATAGAGCCGGTGAAGAGCGAGCAAAGGAGCATGACGGGCAGATAGGCGATAATTGAAGTTGAACCGGTAATGAGGGCGGCGCAGGTCAGTTGCCCGACATGGTGCAGGGCGGCGCCTGCCACCGACAGACCGATGGGCGAAAACCATTTGGTTTTATGCAATAGCCAGCAGACGAGCAGAGCCAGTATTCCGCCGGCGGCGCTGTAAAGAAAGGATGAGGGGTTGCCGCTGATGAGAGCGGCCAACAATAGGCGTGCCGACAAGACGGCAAAGGACTCGATCGGGCGATGGTATAAAAGCAGATAGAGGGAAACGGCGTTGGCGATGCCGAGTTTGACTCCCGGTATGGGGATGGGAATGAAATTTTCCAGTAAACTGATAATCAGTGCCATGGCCGTGAGCAGGGCGCAACGGGTGAGGGTGGTATATCTTTTCATGTTCAACCCCCTATAATCAGATCGCCGCCGTCCAATTGCAATACCGTGCGGTTGGGCAGGCAGATACTCGACTGTCCGGCTTTGGTCAGCCAGCCGTTTTTGACGCAGGTATGATCGGGACAGTCGGACGACAGGATGCGCACGCGCATACCCTCAAAGCGGATCACGACACCGTTTTCCAAAACCAAGGTATTCTCTTGAGGCAAAGTAAATTGACGATAGACTTGTCCGTCTACCGAGACGGTTACTGTTTGTGCCTCTTTCTGCGGACGGGTTTGATAAAAGGTAAAAACAGCGGCGGCTATAACTAGGAGTATAATCAGGAGATCGCCGAAACGAAAGAATTTTTTCATGTGTCCGCCTCCCGACGATAGCATTTGAGTAGGCAGGTTTCTTCTGATCCAAACTTACGGATGGCGGTGCGGGTGCCGACAAAGGCCATGCCACATTTTTCCATAACCCGACCGGAGGCGGGGTTATCGATATGATGTTCGGCGGCAATGGCAGTAAAGCCACAGGAGAACAGATGCTCGATAACGGCCGATAGCGCCTCGGTCATATACCCATGGTTCCAATAGTCATAACCGATGACATAGCCGATCGAGGCGCAATTCCCCTCGATCTCGACGACATCGATCACGCCGATCAATTCCCCGCCTGCTTCGATGCCCCAGCGGTAGTCAAAGCCGCCCTCGGATTGTTCGAGATAGATCTGCAGCAGATCCTCGGTTTGGGAGAGGTCTTCATGAGGAAACCAGCGGCAATAGCGGGACACCCGCTCGTCCCATGTCCAATTTTTGAACATGGCAGGGGCATCGTCCTTGGTTAAAGGGCGAAGAATCAGACGAGGGGTAATCAATACAGCCATGGGATTTCCTCCTTTTAGGATAGATGAAAGTAAAGTTTTGCTTGTTCTTCAAGTTCCCTATTCATACGGTCGTCGGTACCGTCCCAGTAGATGCGGTTCATTTGTCGACGCACCGAAGCGGAAAAAAGGGTTTTCATATCCTGCGCATATCGGCTGCCGTCGCGGGGGTGTTCCTTTTCGGTTACGGTGAAAACACCGTCGTATTCAATAAGAGTAAAGCGGTAGGGAATGGAATAGCCGCCGTCGGTGAGCAGTTTTCCATCCTCGATATAGTAGGTTGTGCCCTTGACCCAAGCATAGACCAGAAAATGGTCGGGTTTTTCTTCGATCAAATAGACATAGACATTGACAAAGGGTTTTCGATCGTTGGGCACGGTGCCGTCCTGTATCAGACGGTTAAGATCGGATTGATCCTGCAGGAGCATGGCCGATTCCACCGCTTGGCGAATATTTTCATCAGACAGATCGACGGGCGGACAATAATCAAAGCCCCAAGTGGAAAATATAGTGGGTTTGTTTTGGCGCATCTGATTGACATCGATTCCAAACATACTCGCAACAGAGAAAAACAGGAGCAGGACGGAAAGCAACACGGCAACAAAGACGCGCTTGGTGCGCCGTTCTTTTTTGCGGGAATCGGTCAGTGCGTCCAGCACCGTATCCTGCGCTTTTTGGGGCAGGTCTTCCCTCTTAATTCGTTCGCCGCACAACAGTTCATTGACCGAAATATTTAAGGTTTCACACAGAGGAACCAACAGGGACAGGTCGGGCAGACCCCGTCCGTTCTCCCATTTGGAGATGGCGCGGTCGGTTACCCCTAAAATGTCGGCCAGTTGGCGCTGAGTGAGATTTTTTTCCTTGCGCAGAAAAGCGATAAAGTTTCCTATTTTTATTTGATCCATGACGGTCACTCCCTTCACGGACAGTATAGCGGTAAGCGGGGAGAAAAGAAACAAACGCTCCGTAGAGATAGTATAGCACGGATGAAAAAAAAGGGCAAGAAGAAAGAGGGACTCGAAGGTGCTTAGGTTCGAGCCCTACATATTATTTATGATTTGTCGGCAACGCCGACATCAAAATCATTCATTGTAAATCCTGTCAAGTGAATGATGAATAATGAAAAATGAATAGTGAATAATACAAAACGAAAATCCTGCCGACAATAATCGACAGGATTTTCGTTTTGGCGGAGAAGGAGGGACTCGAACCCTCGCACCGGGGTTTAGCCGGCCTACGCCCTTAGCAGGGGCGCCTCGTCACCAACTTGAGTACTTCTCCATCGTGACGTTATATAATCCGTTATGTACGGGAGTTTTCCATGGCGGAGAAGGTAGGATTCGAACCCACGGCTCTTTCGAGTCACCGGTTTTCAAGACCGGCTCCTTAAACCACTCGGACACTTCTCCCGATATGTTCTTTGATTTTAGCATATTTTCCGGCGCTTGTCAACGGATTATTTATGTCTTTTTGAGTAAAAAAATTGACCGATTCCCCGAAATTTGGTATAATCCCTTTATTATACGAAAGAGGGACGACGATGAGCAGGACGGGTTTGGGTTCTTTGGCGGCGCTGGTTGCCAATATCATATTCGGATTTAGTTTTTTGTTTTCCAAGGTGGCCTTGGATTATGCGCATCCTTTGGTGATACTGGCGGTGCGCTTTAGTGTGGCCTTTCTTATATTAAATATTCTGTGGGCGTTGGGTTTGATCAAACTGCAGTTGCGGGGCAAGCCAAAAAAGGGCATCTTACTGATGGCGATTGCGCAACCGCTTCTCTATTTTATTTTTGAATTGTACGGCATTGAATACACCTCCAGTGCCCTTTCAGGTGTGATCATTTCCTTGGTGCCTGTGGCGGTGATCCTCATTTCTCTGCTCTTTCTCAAGGAAAAGCCGAAAGTGCGGCAGATCTTGTTTGCCCTATTATCGCTGGCGGCGATTGTGGCGATCAGCCTGCTTTCCAATGACGGCAAACAAAATCACCTGATTGGGATTTTGCTGTTGCTGGGGGCGGTGATCTGTGCAGCCGTCTTTAATATTCTGAGCCGCAGCGAGGCCGAGCACTACTCTCCGGTAGAGCGTACCTACATCATGTTTCTCATCGGCACGGTTGGTTTTAATCTGGCGGCGGTGCTGGGATTGGGAAAGGATTACGTAGGCGCGGTGTCGGCCGCCGTCACTTCCCTGCCCTTTTGGGGTGCGATCGGATACTTGGCAGTACTCTCTTCCATCGGGGCTTTTCTATTATATAATTATGCGACCTCGAATATTTCGTCGGTGAGGGCTTCCTCCTTTTCCAACATCATTACGGTGGTTTCGGTGTTGGCGGGTATCTTTATTTTGCAGGAGCGGCTGTCGGTTGCGCAACTGATCGGTTGTGCAGGGATTATTGTTGGGGTGTGCGGAGTCAATTACGAGAAACAAGAGAAGCCGAACCGATAAAATCAAGGCTGAAAAACGTACAGATAGTATTGGGATAAGGGGAGGATCGGATGGCGCCGTCTTGAGCCTGAGGATTTTCCCCTATTGGAAGCGACGATGAGGCAATACCGCAAAAATTCAAGGAGTGTACAATGAAGGCGATAAAAATTCCGAGTGAAATTGCTTATTTGATATCCATCATCTCCATGTCCTTTTCGGTGGCCATGGTGTCGGCCGCCGATCTGGGGCTGTCGATGATCGTGGCGCCTGCCTACATTGTCAGTCAGGCGTTGGGCTTTTTGAGTTTTGGGCAGAGTGAATATCTGGTGCAGGCGGTACTGTTAATCGTTTTTTGCCTGATCGTTAAGCGGTTTCGGCCGCTGTATCTGGTGTCGTTTGGCACCTGCCTGTTCTACGGGGTGATGTTGGATGTGTGGCGCACGGTGATTCCGATGTTCAACCCATTGGTGACGGTGCCGGGGAGCATGGACTGGCCGATACGGATCGCCTTTTTCCTTGGAGGATCGGTTATCACGGCGTTTGCGGTGGCGATGAGTTTTCATTCCTATTTATATCCGCAGATGTACGATTATTTTGTAAAAGGCGTGGCGGCGGCCAAAGGCTGGGACCGCGGGAGGGTCAAGGTAATCTATGATCTGTCGAGTCTGGCGGTGGCGGTGGTGCTGACGCTGGCAATCTTCGGGCGCTTTGTGGGGGTTGGCGTGGCGACGTTGGTGACGGCCGTGATCAACAGTCCCATGATCGCGGGATTTGATCGCTTGTTTGCCCGACGGTTTGAATTTCCTGCTCTGTTCCCTAAATGGCAAGAATATTTTGAAAAAGGATGAACCGATTGGTTCATCCTTTTTATATGCCTGTAAAATCGAAGGCGGGAGTATACTCTTCTTGGGCGGAGGAGAGGTCTTGCACATACCCATCGGTAATGTTTTTTTTTTTTATATAATTACGGACCTTGATCCATTCTTTTTTGGTTAGGCGGCGGTTGAGGTTGGGGTCGTCGAGTTTTCGATAGGGGGTATACTGGCTCATGAGGGAAAAGAGCACCTGACCGCGGGAGAAGGTGTCGGCCACCCAGTCGATCACTTTCAATGAGTTTTCCACATAGCCGGGCAGGACGAGGTGGCGGATGAGCACGCCGGAACGGAGCAGTCCGTCTTTCATAACATAGTCCCCGGTTTGCCGATACATTTCCAAGATGGCCGCCCGTGCGATGGGGGGATAGTCGGGGGCGTGGGCAAGTTGTTCGGCCGGTGTGGGATCGGCGAACTTATAGTCGGGCAGATAAATATCCACCTTGCCTTGGAGTTTTCTTAGGGTATCGACCGACTCAAAGGCCGAGGAGTTCCAGACCACGGGCAGGTCAATCCCGTCGAGCAGAGGGATTAGGTGCTCGGTGTAGTGGGTGGGGGTGACCAGATTGATATTATGAGCCCCCTGAGCCTTAAGTTCGGTGAAGATTTCCTGTAGGCGGGCGGGGGTAACTGGTTTGCCTTTTGGTTTTTGGGAGATATCGAAATTCTGGCAGAAGGCGCAGCCCATATTGCAACCGCAAAAAAAGACAGCGCCGCTGCCCTGCCGTCCCGAGAGGCAGGGTTCTTCCCAATGATGCAGG
>JAZNSU010000129.1:0-4881 GCA_045591385.1 Eubacteriales bacterium | reverse complement strand
ATATGACATAGTTCTACGCTGTATATCATATCGTATTTTACACACAATTTCAATACTATTTTGTGAATTTCCGTACATTGACAAAGAAGCCGGAATTATCCGGCTTCAAAAAAGGCAACAATCGAATTCCACCATTCGACCAATTTAAACTTGACCTGCACCTGCGGGGCGTCTGATGTGGCCAGTTCCCCTTGCTCGCCCAACGCCTGCTCACTCTGTTCGATACTGCCGCCAAAGCACAGGGCGGGATACAGGATACACCACCAGTTTTTTCCTTTTGCCTGTCCGATCTCCAATCTCAAGGCATCGTAAAATCCGGCCGGCAGGCGGGTGCCGTTATCATACACTTTAGTAGGGAAAAAGGTATGCTCGACAGATGCTTTCACCTGCATATCGCATCCCTTTTCGCACAATACCTGTTCGGCCACCCGTTCAAGAATTTCCAGTTCCTGCTCGGCCAGCGCCACGGCTTGCGCCTTGTTCTCCACCGCCGTAAATTCCCGCTTGGCATAATCCAATACGGCATCGCGCACCTGCAATTTGAGGGCTTGGTCGGCCTCGCTGTCGGAGTTGGCCAGAATGTGCAAGCGCAACACGCCATCCCCCAATTCCTCGGCGGCGCGCGCCGAGTGATAGGTTGTAAATAGAGTGGTAATCACTAGACCCGTAAACAGGGCTGCTACTATTTTTTGAAACAAAACCGTTCACCTCTTTCACCGACAGTATCGGCAAAGGTGAACGGTTTTAATCACTTTCTGGTTAAATTTTCCGTAATCTCAGCCGCCAGCCCCACCAGATAGGCGCAGGGGCGGGATTGATAATATTCGGGCGTACGCTCCTCGGGCAACCCGCCGACAATGGCTTTCTTATCGAGCAGATCCCGACAGAGGATCGAGCCTGTTTTCCTCTTAAACTGCTCGGCCAGATCCCGAATACGGGCATAATGTTCGGCTTTGGCCTCTTTGGGGC
Source organism: Eubacteriales bacterium (assembly GCA_045591385.1). Classification (GTDB taxonomy): domain Bacteria; phylum Bacillota; class Clostridia; order Oscillospirales; family UMGS1783; genus CAKSHC01. The sequence goes on along the minus strand of JAZNSU010000129.1, from coordinate 3,912 downwards.
TGTTTTCGTCGTACCCGTACAATAGACCTGCCACCATAAACATACCCGACACAGCGCCGCACACCTCACGCATCCGCCCCATGCCGCCGCCAAACGACGAGGCAAGCATCATGGCGGTTTTATGATTTAACCCTACCTCTTTTTCAAAAGCACACAGGACGGCTTGAGCGCAGTTGCAACCCGCTAAAAACAATTCCTCGGCTTGTTCCCGTTTGCTCATCAGTCGGTCACCACTTCGGTCGGGGGCACTTCCAGCAATTCGGGATGCGCTAAATATTCTTTCAGACGATGGAAGGCCTTGGCATAGCCGTAGCCGCTGGCAACGCGCTCGTCACAGACGATGCCCAAGGGCAGGTACCGTTCCAGCGTGATCTCGTTACCTTTCTTTTTGGCCACGTCTTCCATGGTGCCCATGGTGACGATCTGGCTGATGGTACCGAAATCGTAGATATGGTGATAGATATGCGGAGTGCGGATTGAAGCCAGATTGGAAATGACCATGCTGGCGTGGAAGGGAGAAGCGTCGATAATCGCACGCGGTAGCCAGCCACGCAGATCCAGCCATTTAAGCAGACCCACCGCCACGTTACAAAGGCCGGGGATCTTGAGCAGGGTGCTCATCAGTGCATCGGTAGAATTGCTGTTTTCCTCGCGGTTCTTCTCAACAAAGGCATTGATCTTATCGTTGACCTGATCGATGGTATCGGTGAGTTCAAAACTCATTTTGCTCATGGTGCTTTCGGCGCCGTCGGGGCGCTGCACCACCATGCCGACTACGAAATCGTTGTGAGCGTACACCTTTTTATTGACTACGAATCGGTTCATAGCGGGGAACTCGGCCACCACTCGTACCCAAGCGGCAATGACCATGGCCATATGGCTGATGTTGCGTCCCTCTTTGCGGGCCTTCAAAATATACTCGTGCATCGGCTTAAAGGGAATCTTGACCGTAACCGAATTACAGGCGTCCGAACGTTTGACCATGATGTACGAGATCAAGGTATACATATTGTCAATATTTTTACAGCGTTTTCCGTCTTTTCTTCCCATGATGAACTCCTTATTTTTGTTGTCCGATCCAGCGGATGGCCATCGGCAGCCAGTCGGCCGTTTCGTATGGTGTTTGAGGCGATGCATTAGTTTGCGCATCTCCTGTTGCTAAGCCGTGCCAGCCGGTCGGAAAAATATGCATCTCCAGCGGCCGTTTTTTCTCGGCGTAGGCACTTGCCAGCAACAACGAATTTTCGACCGGCACCGCTGCATCGGTATAGGTATGCCAGATAAAGGCGGGGGCGGCGTCTTCGGTGACCTGTTTTTCCAGACTCACCTGCTCCCGCGCCGTTTCATCCTCGTACAGCTCACCCAGCAGATTGCGGAAGGAGCCGTCGTGGCGTTTCTCGCCTGAGGTAATAACGGGATAGGATAAGATCACACCGTCGGGGCGGTAACTCTGCGGATCCAGACCCGTGGCCATGGCCAGCAGGGGATCGTTCCACAACACACCCAACGATGCCGTCAAATGTCCGCCGGCCGAGAAACCGCAGGCAAAGACTTTACCGACGTTCCATTCCTCGTGAGAGCGGATCAGCGCTACCGCTTGTGCCGCTTCCTCCAAGGCGCTGGGGAAGGTAGCAGGGGCGGTGGTATACCACAACACGGCGGCATTGTAGCCTGCCGCTAAAAACCGCATGGCGATCGGCTCGGCTTCACGGGCGCTCTTGTGAACATAACCGCCGCCGGGGATGACCAACACAAAGGGGCGACCGTTAATCGGTGCCTGCATTTCCTGACGATGGGTTTCATCGAGAATATAGACATCCAGTTTCGCTTCGGTATGGCGGGAACGGATGGGATAGGTATGAGTAAACAGCATAAATTCCTCCGTCTTTTTTTACTATTAAACCATAAATGCTTGCATTTTTCAAGAGTTTATGCCATAGTTAAGTTATGAAAATTGAAATTGTCCATACAAACGACATAGTGAATTACGATGCTGCTTTTGCCCGCATGAGCCCCATGCGGCAGGAGCGGTGCAGCCGTCTTGCCTCAACACAGGCAAGGCTTTTGTGCGTGGCCGCCGATATGGCGGCGCGGCGTTTGGTCGGGGATTGGGACAAGGATAATCGCGGCAAGCCGATCTGCGATGTCGGCTATCTGTCCTTGGCGCACAGTGGAGAGTATGCGGTAGCGGCGTGGGATGAGCGTCCGATCGGTATCGATATTGAGCAGATCCGTCCCCTATCCCCTGCCCTTATTAAGCGGCTGGGGGAGGATCCGCTACGGGTCTGGGTAAAAAAAGAGGCATACGGTAAGGCGATGGGGGTTGGCGTATATAAGGTGTTGGACGACCCGATCTCTGAGGGATGGGAGTTTTTCTTTCCTGAGGCGCCTGAGGGATATTTGATGGCGATATGCAGAAAGCAGGAACCGTAACGGTTCCTGCTTCTTTTATATTTCATAGTCCATGCATAGGCGCACCTGCATATAGGGGCGCACCTTGCCGTCGGCTACCGCCACATGGGCGGGGTGGGTTTTATAGGCTTTGAGTGCCTCAACCGATTCAAAGTCCGAATCGAGCATGACGTCAGCGGTGCAGGAGTTCATCTCCCCGATCACCACCTGCGCGCGAAGCAAGCCGGGGACGGTGCCGACCAGTCCCTCCAGTCCGGCTTTGACCCCTTGCGCCACGGATGCCTTATCCGCTTCGTCTTTGATTTTCCATAAAATAATATGTTTGACCATCAGCGGATCCCGTAATTTTCAATAACGTAGTCCATGTCCTTATCGCCGCGGCCGGACAGGTTGATTAAAATAGAGCCGTGATCCATGGTCTTGGCCAGTTTCATGCCATAAGCAACGGCGTGTGCCGACTCGATGGCGGGGATGATGCCCTCCAATCTGGCCAGACGGTAGAAGGCGTCGATAGTTTCCTCATCGTCGATGACATCGTACTTAACGCGACCCATTTCCTGCAAGAAAGCGTGTTCGGGGCCGGACGAGGGATAGTCCAGACCGCTGGCTACCGAATAGACGGGGGCAGGCTCGCCGTTCTCGTCTTTAAGCATGATCGAATTGAAGCCGTGCATGATGCCCTCGGTGCCGTATTTAAGCGAAGCGGCGTGGTCTCCCAGTTTGGGACCGCGGCCGAGAGGCTCGATGCCATAGATATCCACGGGGTCGTTCAAGAATCCGGCAAACAGGCCTGCGGCATTGGAGCCGCCGCCGACGCAAGCCACAATAGAGGTGGGCAAATGTCCGGTCATGTCGATAAACTGCTCTCTGGCCTCAATGCCGACGACGCTCTGGAAGTCACGCACCATCATGGGGAAGGGATGGGGGCCGAGCACCGAGCCGATGCAATAAATGGCATCGTTATACTCTTTGGAATAGGCATCAAAGGCGGCATCGACGGCCTCTTTCAAGGTTTTCAGACCGTGGGTAACTTCTACAACATTGGCGCCCAGAATCTTCATTCTGGCCACATTAGGGGCCTGTTTTTTGATCTCGACCGAGCCCATATAGATATCACATTCCAGCCCGAAATAGGCGGCGGCGGTGGCCAGCGCTACGCCGTGCTGACCAGCGCCTGTTTCGGCGATGACCTTCTTTTTACCCATATACTTAGCCAGCAGCGCTTCGCCCATGCAGTGGTTGAGTTTATGGGCGCCCGAATGGTTGAGATCTTCGCGCTTGGCGTACAGTTGCACCTTACCGCCCAGCGCATCGCTTAGGCGTTCCAAATGAGTAACGGGGGTGGGGCGACCCTGAAACTCCTTGCGGATGCGGCGCAGTTCGGCAATGAACTTGCGGGACTGGCAGATGGAATAATAGGCGGTGGTGATTTCGGCCATGGCGGCTTTGAGTTTGTCATCCACAAACACGCCGCCGTACTTGCCGAAATACCCGTCCGGA
>JAZNSU010000128.1:0-1534 GCA_045591385.1 Eubacteriales bacterium | reverse complement strand
AGCCGCCATGACCAAGGGAATGACAATGGCAAAGATAACAAGGGCGGCCACTTTGGCCGAGTTATCGGGGAAGTCGAGCAAGGAAACCTCCATGTTTTTGGGAAAAATGAAGAGTTTGGTGCTGTCGGCATCCAAGTAGTTGATGATCTGTGCCATGTAAGCGGCGTTGCCCAGTGCCGAGTCCAGATAGGCGTTTTCGATCAGTTTATACGAACCGCAGACAACGACATGGGATTGGGCATTGGTGTTTTTGACATAGCGGGTACCCATGGCCATGACCGAACCGGAGTAGATAGGGTCATTCTGCGGATCCTTATCCTTGGCCGTCTGCACAACCTGCTGGGTGGAAGGCATGGCGTTGAGCAGCGATGTTGTGCTGGAATAATCACGAGAGGTGAAAATGGTTTGCACCGGTCGCACCTGTTCGGTTAAGATACTTAAGGTGTTATACAGCGTGCCGGCAGCATCAATATCACCGTAGGCCAGCATCATGGAATTGTATTGGCTGTCGGTGGAATAGCCGGTGTTATACAGATAACCGTCGCCAAGCGCCAGTCCCCATTCGCCGAGAAATTTCTCGAGGTTAGGCAACTCGGTCTGTTCGGGGGACATGAAGGTGAATAAATTTTTCCCGTACTGATCGCCATTGCTGAGGAAGGATTCGATCTTATTGATCTCCAGTCCCGAGAAATCGGTTTTAGGATTAAAGAGGAAGAGGTAATCGGCATCGGTCGGGATATCATTGGCGATCAGATTGATGGGTTTTACGGTATAATTATTCCCAATCAGCAAATTGATAAAATCGCCGGGAGTATCTTCCATGTGATTGGTAGTATAGTACAATACGGGGAAATCGGTACGGATCACATAGTCGATGGCATTAGCCAGCGTATATTCCACCTTGGATTCGGTAATGGTTTTTCCGCTGTCATCGGTTTCGAACATGGCTTCCATATTGATGATACGGTAATGGGCGGGGTCATCCTTGAGCCGAACGATGATGTTCGAGGTGGAGAGGGAGGATGTGGGATATTGCTCTTTGAGAGCAGGGTTTTTGTCCACGCTCATGAAGGTGGCGTCGATATACTCGGAATAGTCAGCCATATTCTCCACCGTTTTGGCAATATTCGCCACATAGATGTTCTGGGAGAAATTGATGCGGTCACGGCAGACGACAATCTCAACCGGCATTTTCACCGTATCGAGCATGGCTTTGCACTCGCCGGTTAACGAGAAGGTCTTTTTCGAAGTAAAGTCTACATGAAAATGAAACAGGTTGGCTGCGATATTGATGACGATCAGAATGACAACCACAATAGCAATGTAGACCCAAGAGGTGAGCTTGTATTTAGACGAGGTTTTCAGTTGCGGTAAATTCATGACAGTCCCTCCTTTATGCCCATCTCTTTTTCTCGACCATGCGAATGGTGAGGAAAAGGAACAGTGCCGTAAGGCTTAGGAAATAGACCAAATGCCCAATACTGAGCAGGCCTTGAGAAATTTGATTATATTTACTGTCAAGGGCCAGCCAGTA
>JAZNSU010000127.1:0-1671 GCA_045591385.1 Eubacteriales bacterium | reverse complement strand
GGTACATTTCGGCATACCTTGGATACCAAGGGGCGAGTGATTGTGCCGGCTCGATTCCGTGAGGATTTGGGCGATGTTTTTATGATTACCAAAGGCTTGGATGAATGTTTGGCGCTTTACTCCATGAAAGAGTGGCAGGCGCTGGAAGAAAAGATTGCGGCTTTGCCGATGGCGGCATCCCGACAGATCACCCGTTTCATTTTCGGTAGTGCCTATCCGGTGGAGTTGGATAACAACGGCCGTGCGGTCATTCCGCCCGAGCTTCGTAAGTTTGCCGGATTGAGTAAAGATGTTGTAATTCTCGGTGTTTCGTCCCGTGCGGAGATTTGGGATAGCGAAAAGTGGGAGAACAGCGAGGATGCGGCCCCGTCCGAGCAGGTCACCAATATGATGATCGAATTGGGTCTGTAAGATGGGTTTTGAACATATACCGGTTTTACTGGATGAATGTATCGAGGGGTTGGCTATTAAGCCGGACGGCGTGTATGTGGATTGTACGGCGGGCGGCGGCGGTCATTCCTATGAGATAGCCAAGCATCTGACGAGTGGACGGTTGATCAGTATTGACCGTGATGAGGCGGCCATTCGGGCTTGTACCGAGCGGTTGGCGCCGCTGGGCGATCGGGTAACGATCGTGAAGGCAACCTTTTCGCAGATTGGGCAGATGTTGGCCGATCAAGAGGTGGAAAAGGTAGACGGGATCTTGATGGATCTTGGTGTTTCTTCCCATCAGATCGATACGCCCGAGCGAGGGTTTTCTTTTCGCAGTGATGCGGCGTTGGATATGCGAATGGATCAGCAGGCGCCCTTGAGTGCACAGACGCTGATTAATACCTATGGGGAAGCCGAGCTGGCTGATATTTTATGGCGATACGGCGAGGAGCGGTATTCCCGACAGATTGCCCGTAGAATCGTGCAGGAGCGGCAAAAGGCTCCGATTGAAACGACAGGGCAGCTGGTAGAGATCATCAAGTCGGCTATGCCGGCAGCGGCGAGGCGGGAGGATCAGCATCCGGCCAAGCGTTCCTTTCAAGCGATACGCATAGCCGTGAACAGTGAACTGGATGAATTGCAGGAAACCTTGAATGTGATACCGAGTCTTCTCCGTGAGGGCGGACGGATAGCGATTATTAGTTTTCATTCCTTGGAAGATCGCATGGTCAAGACAGCATTTAAAGAACAGAGCCGAGGATGCACCTGCCCGCCGGAATTTCCGGTGTGCGTATGCGGGCACAAGGCGCAGATAAAAATCATTACAAAAAAACCGATTATTGCCTCGGGTGAGCAGTTGGAAGAAAACCGACGGGCGGCTTGTGCAAAACTTCGGATTGCCGAAAGGATAGAATAAGATGAGAAGAACCGACTGGAAAAAGAGAATAGCCAAGAGATGGAAGGCAAAGCGGATATCGGCCACGTTGATGGCGGCTGTTTTGTTGCTGGTCGGTTTGGTTTGTTATCAGATCTACTGCAATGCGCAATACAACGAGTTGACCACGCAGGTGAATAATCTGAAGGATGATTATGCGGATCTTGTGAATGAGAATATCCAGTTAGGTGTTCAGATTGATGCGATGGCTCAGTTGGATAATATTGAGCAGATTGCACTGGAGATGGGTATGAGTAAGATCCAGCAGCACCAGATCGAATATGTGAATTTGGGCAGTGAGGATC
>JAZNSU010000126.1:0-6909 GCA_045591385.1 Eubacteriales bacterium | reverse complement strand
GCAGATGTTTTTTGCCGCCGATGCTGGGAATGAGACCGCCGATGGCGGCACGCTTCACGCCTTTCATCCGTTTGACCAGCAGAGTGGCACCGGTAATGACCGCACCGGTATTGCCTGCCGAGATAAAGGCATCGCCCTTTCCCTCTTTGAGCATACGCATACCCACTGCCATAGAGGATTCTTTTTTCTCTTTGACTACGCTGTCGGCATGGTCGGTCATTTCCACAACCTGCTCGGCATGGGTGATCGACATGCCCGTCAGATCAATATTATGATCTTTGGCGCACCGCTCGATCACATCCTGCTTGCCGCACAGAAGGATCTCTACGCCGTATTCGGCAACGGCGAGGGCACAGCCTTTCAGAATTTGTTCGGGAGCGTGATCGCCTCCCATGGCATCCACAATAATCTTCATATTTCGTTCCTTTTCTGCGGCGAAATTTCAGCCGCTATCTTGGTAATTTCCTCCTGTGCCATAGCGGAAATCATGGCACGGCGATCCTTTTTCTTTTTCGCTGTTATCTTAGTCTGATCAAAAATGCCGAAATTGACATTCATGGGCTGAAAATTTACAATCGACTCATTGCTGATATAATGCGCGAGCGAACCGATGGCGGTATTTGCCGGAAAGTCCACACTCGCTTCCCCTAAGGCCATCCGTGCCGCGGCGATACCCGCAACCAAACCGGAAGCGGTACTTTCGACATACCCCTCCACGCCCGTCATCTGACCGGCGAAGAACAACCCCGTTCGCTTCTTGACCATATAGTTGGCATCCAACTGACCGGGCGAATGGAGAAAGGTATTGCGATGCATGACCCCATAACGGACAAACTCGGCTTGTTCGAGTCCCGGAATCATGGAAAAAATTCGTTTTTGTTCGGGCATACGAAGATGGGTCTGGAACCCGACGATATTATACAGACTTCCCTCGCTGTTGTCCTTGCGCAACTGCACCACGGCATAAGGGTCTTTTCCTGTGCGAGGGTCGGGCAAACCGACCGGCTTTAGAGGCCCGAAACGGATGGTATCCTCACCCCGACGCGCCATGACCTCAATGGGCATACACCCCTCAAAGACGCGGTTATCTTCAAACTCATGCAACTGTACACACTCACCGTTGACCAGCTCCCGATGGAAAGCCTGATACTGCTCCTTGTCCATGGGGCAATTGATATAATCGGGGCTTCCCTTTCCGTAACGAGAGGCAAAGTAGGCCTTTGACATATCGATACTTTCGAAGGACACAATGGGAGCGGCCGCATCGAAAAAGGAAAGCGGTTCGCCCAGCATAGCCGAGATATCCTGTGCCAACACCCCATCGGTTAAAGGGCCGGTGGCAATAATGCAGATCTCGTCCTCGGGGATCTTTTCTACCTTTTGGCTTACAAATGTAATACGAGGATGGTTTTGTATTTTTTCGGTAATATAGCGGGAAAACACTTCCCGATCGACGGCCAATGCGCCGCCCGCGGGAACGGTTGTGGCATCGGCGGCAGATAGAATTAACGAATCCATAATCCGCAATTCTTCTTTAAGCAGACCGACGGCATTTTCCAGTCCTGCGGCGCGCAAGGAATTGGAGCAGACCAGTTCGGCAAAATCGCCGTTATGATGGGCGGGGGTAAATTCATGGGGTTTCATATCGATCAGTTCGACATCCACACCACGCTCGGCCGCCTGCCAAGCGGCTTCGCAACCGGCCAATCCCGCACCGATGATCTTAATCTTCATTTTTCTTCTCCGGTTGCTTTTCAAATCCGCAACCATCCTGCAGACAATGGATCTTACCGCCTCGGCGCATTTCGCGGAACAGGGTTTTTCCGCACTGCGGGCAGGTTTCGGCCAACGGTTTATCCCATGTCATAAAGCCGCAATCCTTTCCTTTTTCGCAGGCATAATAGGTCTTACCCTTACGGGTTTTTCTCTCGACGATACGACTGCCGCACAAGGGGCATTTGCCTTCGGTTTCGACCAAAATGGACTTGGTGTTTCGGCATTGCGGGAAGCCGGGGCAGGCTAGAAACTTACCGTTTTTGCCGTTACGGATGACCATATTCCGTCCGCATTTTTCACAGATGATATCGGTAACTTCTTCAGGGACCTTGATCTTAATACCCTCGAATTTCTTATCGGCCTGTGCCAAGGTTTTGGCAAAATCGCCGTAGAAATCGCGAATAACATCAACCCATTCGACCTCACCGTCGGCCACCTTTTCCAGATTATCTTCCATGGCGGCGGTGAATTTGACATTGACAATATCCTTAAAGTTCTCGATCATGACCTGATTGACCGTTTCGCCTAAGGGAGTAGGAGAAAGGATCTTCTTCTCTCGCTCGGCATAGTCGCGGCTGATCACGGTAGCAATCGTAGGGGCATAAGTGCTGGGGCGACCGATGCCCTTATCTTCCATGGCTTTGATCAAGGTATCGTCGGTATAGCGGGCCGGCGGCTGGGTAAATTTCTGCTCGGTGAGCAGTTCCAAGAAGGGCAGGACATCGCCCACCTGCATATCGGGGATACCCTTACTTGGCGTATCGTCCTCGTCTTTGCTTTCGCTATACAGTTTGGCATAACCATCAAAAACGACCTTATTATGGGTCAGTTTGAATACATAGCCATTGGCCGTGATCTCCACGGTGGTAACATCCAAGGTCTTGTTGGACATCTGGCAGGCAACAAAACGGCTCCAGATCAATTTATACAACCGGTACTGCTGGGGGGTCAAACTGTCCTTAATACGATCAGGGACGAGGTTGACATCGGTAGGACGGATGGCTTCATGGGCATCCTGTGCATTTTTGGATTTGGTAAAGACATTGGGCGAAGACGGACAATATTCCTTGCCGTAGGTTTTCACAATATAATCGCGAGCCGATTGAGCGGCATCTTCCGAGATGCGCAAGGAATCGGTACGCATATAGGTGATCAGACCGGTAGAGCCAACCCCGTCGATATCGATACCTTCATACAACTGCTGAGCGGTACGCATGGTGATCTCGGGGCGGAAGCCAAAGCGTCTGGAGGCTTCGCGCTGGAGGGTCGAGGTAATATAGGGCGGCATGGGTTTGACCGTTTTTTTCTTTTTGGTAATATCCGAGACGATATACTGCGCGCCGTCCAAGGCGGCGACAACCGCATCGGTTTGTTCTTTATTTTTCAGTTCGATCTTGCCGTCATGATTACCATAGAAATTGGCAACATATTTTGCCTTGCCCACGCCCTTAAACTGAGCGGCAAGGGACCAATACTCTTCGGGGATAAAGGCTTCGATCTCCCGTTCGCGATCGCAGAGCATACGCACAACGACCGACTGGACACGGCCGGCCGAGAGACCTTTCTTGATTTTTTTCCACAAAAAGGGACTGATCTTATAGCCGACCAGACGGTCGAGCACACGGCGGGCTTGCTGGGCATCAACCATATCCTGATTGATGCAGGCGGGGTGTTTCATCCCTTCCAATACGGCTTTTTTACTAATTTCATTAAAAGTAACGCGGTTTTTCTTGGTGGTATCCAGACCCAGCATATACGCCAGATGCCAAGAGATGGCTTCTCCCTCTCGATCCGGGTCGGTTGCAAGAAATACGGCGTCGCATTTGGCGGCTTTCTTTTTAATATCATTGATGACATCTTTTTTGCCGCGCATCATGATGTACTTGGGCTTAAAATCATTATCCACATCCACGCCTAAGGAGCTGACGGGAAGGTCACGCACATGGCCGACCGAGGCTACGACCTCATAGTCTTTTCCGAGATATTTTTTTATCGTACCTGCCTTTGCAGGCGACTCCACAATCACAAGTTTTGCCATGGTTCCTCCTAAATGGTGAATGTTTTCGAAATGGCATAACTGCCACCGGGCTTCTCGGTTATTATGCCTCGAATCTGCAAATCTGTCAACAGTAAAATGATATTTGACAGTTCAATTTTTGTTTTTAAGGACAATTCCGTCATGTCGGCATCGCCGTTCATCAGCACATTGATAATGGCTTGCTGTTGGTCATTTTCCGCGGCAGGAGTAGGCGCGGCGGGCTCTGCCGGTTTATAGTTTGCAAAGATATATCCGTACTCCTCCAACACGTCCATGGCCGATTCCACCAGTTTTGCACCGCTGCGGATCAACTGGTTCGGACCTTTACTTTGGCGGACATCAGCGTCGCCGGGGATGGCAAAGACATCGCGGTTATACTGCACGGCCCATTTCGTTGTGATCAGCGAACCGCTTTTCTCGGGAGACTGGACATGGAGCACGCCGTTGGCCATGCCGGCAATCAGGCGGTTTCTTGCCTGAAAGTTGCCGCCGAGGGGTGGCGTACCGGGGAGAAATTCACTGATGACACATCCGTTTTCAGCAATCTGCCAATACAGATTATACTGAGAATTGGGATAGATGACATCGATTCCGCCGGGCAAGATGGCCACGGTTCTTCCTTTGCTGTTGAGGGCGGCGCGATGGGCGCTGGCGTCAATCCCGTCAGACATACCGCCGATGATGGTGCAACCGATTTCGGCCAGATCGGCCGTGATCTGTTCGGTCATACGGCGGCCGTAAACGGTCATACCACGGGTACCGGCCACGGCAATTTGCAAGATCGAATCCCGCCAAACCGGCTCTCCCTTACAAAAGAGCAGCACGGGCGGGTCATCCATGGTTTTGAAAGTTTGCGGATAGTTCTCGTCCCAATAGGTTGTCATCCATACATCGTTCTTCTCACAATAACCGAGGATCGGTTCGATGGTGGTGAGGGTTTTATTATCCAAAAGTTTTTGGATCATATCGGGCGACAGCAATCCGCATTGGCGCAGTTGTGATTCCGATGCCGTAAAGACGGCTTCGACCGAGCCGAAATATTCAATAAGCGGCAAGGTATTTCGATTGGCCGGTGACATCAACGCTACGAGCCAGACGAGATAAGCCAGTGAGCTTTGTTCCATTATTTTGACATCTCCCACATGATAATAGAGGCGGCGACCGAGGCATTTAATGACTCGGTATTTTGCTTCATGGGAATATAGATCTGATGATCACAGCAAGAAACGGCTTGGTCAGACAGACCGTTGCCCTCATTCCCGATCCAGACGGCACAGGCGCTCGGCAAAGGATGCTCTGATACCGAGTGCGCATGTTTCCCGACGACGGCGGCATAGGATGGAATATGATTTTGTTTCAGATACTCCGACAACTCTGCCGCGGATGGGAAGGATTGGACGGGGACACGAAATGCGGCGCCCATACTGCCGCGCAATACCTTAACCGAATAGATATCGCAACCGCCGACAAAGAATACGCCGTCGATCCCGAAAGCGGCAGCCGAGCGCAATATGGCGCCGGCATTGCCGGGATTTTGCAGGTTTTCGCATACTATGTATTTACCATGTTCATTCATAGGAATCCTCGTATCGGGGACACGGCAAACCGCCAGAATGCTTTGGGGGGTATCCATTGTGCTGGCGCGCTCGATGGCGGAAGTGGGGGCGCTGTACACCGGAACGTTACGAGATTCCAGTGTTTGGATCAAATCGGCAATTGGTTGGATACGGGACTGATCGACAAGAGCCGACACAACATCAATACCGGCTGACAGCGCTTCCTTTAGCAGCACATCACCCTCGACCATAAAGACGCGGTCACGGGCGCGGATTTTTGCACGGGACAGCGAGTTATAATATTTAATTGTCGGATTAACCGGACTGGATATGTAAAGCATGTGCGTAGCCCCCCTTTTTCCTTTATTATATACGCAACTGAAAAAAAAGCAAATTTTTTTTATAAACTTTTCACATGTTTTTCACATGCAGACCATAGTGTTATCATAATCCTCGCGCATAATATAGTTATCACAACAAGGAGAAAACAAATATGGAAGACAACAATAACCTATTTCAGTCCCAGTCGATAGATCCCGTTATTTCGGTGGAGCCGATCCACGAACCGGAGAAGAAAAAGAGCCACTCAGCCAAAACGCCGATTGCTCTTATTTTAATTATTTCACTACTGGCCTCCACCCTGCTTGGGATTGGCGGCGGTGTCGTCGGCTACTATTTTATGCATATGCGCCAAAAACCCATCACTCCGTCACAGGGCGGCAGCAGTGGTGATATCAACATCAACTCGACCCCCATTGAGTTGTCGGAAGAATCCTATAACCGCGCTACGGTTGTGCAAAAGGTATACAGCAGTGTGGTGGAGATTACGACCTCGTCGGTCAATACCTCGATGTTTATGCCGCAGCAGGTGCTCAGCGGCGCGGGCAGCGGCGTGATCATCACGACAGACGGCTACATTGTGACCAATCACCATGTCGTGGACGGCGCTTCGGGTATTGAAGTGGCGCTGGCAAACGGAGAAACCTACAAGGCACAGATGGTAGCATCCGACGCCAAGACCGACTTGGCTGTCATCAAGATCGAGGCAACCGATTTGAATGCGGCCACGTTTGGCGATTCTTCGCAGCTGGTGGTTGGGCAGACGGTATTAGCCATCGGCAACCCGCTCGGTTCGCTTGGCGGGACGGTAACCGAGGGCATCATCAGCGCCCTAGATCGGGAGATCACCATTGAAAAAGAGTCGATGACGCTCATGCAGATCAGCGCGGCCGTTAACCCCGGCAACTCGGGCGGCGGTTTATTCGACGAACAGGGCAATTTAATCGGTATTGTCAATGCCAAAGTCAGCACCGATTCGAGCGGCGATCCGATCGAAGGACTGGGCTTTGCAATTCCTGCCAATATTGCGCGTCAGGTTTCGGGGGAACTGATGGATCATGGCTATGTGACCGGACGCGTAGCACTTGGTGTTACCTTGATCCACATTGCCGATGAACGCACGGCTATGATGTATCGGGTGTCCAAGACCGGTATTTATATCCTGCAGGTAGAAAGCAATTCCAACGCCTCCAACGCAGG
>JAZNSU010000125.1:0-1781 GCA_045591385.1 Eubacteriales bacterium | reverse complement strand
GCCCATGTTGCTGGGTTTTATTGTGTTGGGCATGGTCTTTGGCGCAGACGGCATCTTCCGCATTGCCTTTGATGATTATGACCTCTCCAGTCAGATCTGCTCGATTGCCTTGATTTTCATTATGTTCTATGGCGGATTTGGCACCAAGTGGAGTCATGCCAAACCGATCGCCGGCAAGGCGATTTTACTCTCCTCGGCAGGTACGGTAGTGACCGCCGCTCTGGTCGGGCTGTTTTGCTGGCTGGTGCTTCGTGTTTCGGTGTGGGAAAGTTTTTTGATCGGCTCGGTCATTTCGTCCACCGATGCCGCTTCGGTCTTCTCCATCCTGCGCTCCAAGCGGCTGGGTCTGAAATACCAAACCGCCTCTCTATTGGAAGTAGAAAGCGGTTCGAACGACCCCGTTTCCTATATGCTCACCCTGATCTGCCTGTCGCTGATGCGGGGCGATCTGTCGGGCGGCGCCTTTGCGTGGATGCTGGCGGCGCAGATTTTGTTCGGTGTATCGCTGGGCGTGGGCGTGGCGTGGCTGGCCAAATGGATGATGCGTCGTTTGCGCCCAAGCGATGGCATGGATTCGGTCTTTCTGGTGGCGGTGGCGCTGGCCGCCTATGCGTTGCCTGCCATGATCGGCGGCAACGGATATTTGAGTGTGTACATCACCGGCATTATTCTCGGCAACTCCCGCCTGCACAACAAAACGGCACTGGTCAATTTCTTCGACGGTACAACGGGACTGATGCAGATGCTGCTCTTCTTCTTGTTGGGGTTGCTGTCCTTCCCGTCCCAATTACCGCAGGTGGCTTTGCTTGCCCTTGGCGTGGCAGTCTTTCTCACCTTTGTGGCTCGCCCGCTGGCTGTTACCCTGTTGCTCAAACCCTTTGGGTGCAAGTGGCGGCAGATCGGGCTGGTGTCTTGGGCGGGTATGCGTGGCGCCGCCTCGATCGTGTTCGCCATTCTGGCGGTAACCGATCCGGCCGTGACCGAGCATGATATTTTCCATATCGTATTTTTCATTGTCCTGTTCTCGATTCTGTTACAGGGTACATTGCTGGCGCCCTTAGCGAAGAAGATCGGCATGACCGACGAGAGCGACGTTATGAAAACCTTTACCGACTATGCCGATATGCTCCCTGTGGGCTTTATCCGTGTCCGAATGCCTGATGGTCATCCGTGGGAACATCAGCACATCTGCGATCTGCAGCTACCGCCCGACCTGATCGCCGTCTTGATCCTAAGGGGCGAAAAACGCATCACCCCCAACGGCCGTACCCAACTGCATCCGGGCGACGAGTTGATTCTAAGCGGCGTGGTATCCGAGCGGATTGATGGGGTATCGCTATATGAAAAATACATTACCAAAGGTGACGAATGGATCGACTTGCTGGTGCGGGATGTCCCTTCTTACGGTAATTTGATCATTATGATCCAGCGCGGCGATCGCGTCATCATCCCGCGCGGCCATACCGTTATTCGCCAAGGTGACCTGCTGGTCATCAACGATACCGAGAATGAATAAGGGTATTGACAAGATTGTGGGGCTGTGGTAAGATAAATACAATTAAATAAACCGTTGAAGCGGAAATAAAGGCAAGGATGCCCTCACAGAGAGTTCGGGTTGCTGCGAACCGAATAGGAAACAATTTGTCAAATGGGCCGCCGAGGGTGCAGTCAAAGGCGAAAGCCGAGTATTCTGCAACGTTTGGGCATACGTCAGTTGCCGGGGGTATGTTGGTATCCCGTAAAGTGCATGGGGAAACCCATGAATGCAAGGTGGCATCGCG
>JAZNSU010000124.1:0-2075 GCA_045591385.1 Eubacteriales bacterium | reverse complement strand
AACTCCTTGGCTCACAGAACGACATGGCTACGATCCGACTTCCTCGGCCTGATGCAACCAATCGGTCAGGCATCCGCATTTCTTAATGGAAAATTCCATGAACTCCTCATTGGTCGGAGAGGAGGTGATGGAGAACATCGCCTCGCCCACACCCGGAATGGAAAGCATGGCGCACTGGCCGGGCTTATGGATAAAAGGCTTTACCCCATCGGGGGTCACGACACGGAAGGTCTTGACATCGGGCGTATCGATCCGAATATCGGTGATCACACCCAGTACCGGAATCAAGGTTTCGGGACGAGTATTCATGCCTGTTTCCCTCCTATCGTTTTCATGACTTTAGCAATATTCATCGAAATCGGACACTTGGCCAAGCAGCGGCCGCAACCCACACAGGAACACATCCCGTCGTTGTTAGCCGGATAGTAGACCAACTTGTGCATAAAGCGCTGACGGAACCGCTCCTTCTGGGTCAGTCGGGGCTGACCCGCCGACATCATGGTGAAATCGGAATACATACAGGAATCCCAGCAACGGAAGCGGGTAATCTCACGCCCGTTATTGAAATCCTTAATATCATAGCACTGGCAGGTCGGGCAGACAAAGGTACAAGTACCGCAACCCAGACAAGCCTCCGACAGAGTGGCCCATTCGGGACGGTCGAACAACTCCATCGTCTTTTCGGGGTCAAACCCCTCGGTGGTCAAGCCGGCCAACGGGAGCTTCTTCAGAATCTCACGGGTCTTGGTCTGCTGAGCCTCAACTGCTTTCGTATCACAGTCCTCGGTCAAGCCCTCGATGAGTTTCATAAAGGCTTCGCCCTTCTCAGTCTTGGCATCGAAGTAGACAGCATCCTCGGTCATGTGGCAGACCACGTCGCCCTCGGGGGCGGCGGCGTCAATGCCGAAGGTGCCGCAGAAACAGGTTTCCACCGGACGGGTGCAGGCCATCGACACGATTGTCGCATGGGCACGGCGCTCGGCATAATAACTGTCTACCGGCTCGTTTAAGAAGACACGGTCGAGCACTTCAATGCTCTTAACGTCGCATCCACGCACGCCGAACAGGACAAAGTCCTCACTGGCCTTGCGGATGTCGATGATCTCAATGGTCTTCCCCTCGGTCTTGAACTTAACCAAGTCCTGCGTCTGAGGGAAGAAGAAATCCTTGGCCGAGCGGTTGGTGTTGAGCGCCTCACTATAGGTCACGCCCTCACTCCACGCCTTGTACTCGGCACCGTTATCGGTATCCACGGGCAGATACAGGGTCTGGACGGCGGCCACGGCGGCCAGTACCTTATGTAAATCAGCCTTGGCACATTTACGCATCTTGGCCACCCCTTCCTACCGCATCATTCGGCTCCACATCATCCAGCGTGTAATTGACCAGCGGCGCACGGCTGCCGACCTCTTCGCCGGCCTGATACTCGCCGTAGAAGGTATTGATATCTTTGATGAATTTACGATTCAACAAGTGCAGAGGAATATTCTGCGGGCAAACACGGGAACACTCGCCACAGTCGGTACAACGCCCGGCCACATGGAAGGCACGGATGATGTGGAACATCTTTTCCTCAAAACTGTCGGCCGGCGCCTTGTTCTCGACACCCGAATTGGGATTGCCGAAGACGCACTTTTCACAGGTGCAGGCCGGACAGACGTCACGGCAGGCGTTGCAACGGATGCACTTGGACAGTTCATTCTGCCAGAACGCATACCGCTCATCGGGGTTCATGGCCTCAAGTTCGGCTACTTGATCAAAACGCTTGGAGTCGAGAACGTCACCGTCCTCGCCCAGCAGTTCGTCATAGGCCACGTGTTTTTTGCTCTTGCAATTGACACAACGCTCAGCCAGCACATCATTCTTAGCCAGCGTTTTTGTGCCGTCATAGAGCGCTTCTACCGTAACTTCAGCCTCACTCTTAACCGACAGGATACCGTCGCCCGCAAGCGCCTTGACCTTGGCCATGTCGATCATACCGTCGCAGGGAATGCCCACAGCATAGACCTTTTCCCGATCAAACCGATGCTCGGTGAGCAGTTGGTTAAAGGAATAGGTGTCACAAGGCTTTAGGA
>JAZNSU010000123.1:0-1930 GCA_045591385.1 Eubacteriales bacterium | reverse complement strand
GACCGCTTGGCCTCCGACTTCACAATAGCATCGATATATCTCTTGGCCCGTGCGATCATATCTTCATTTTCCAGAAGATAAGCCAAGGGAATAAATCCGTCCAACCAGTACGGTACCCGTTCCCATCCTTCACGGTTGCCGCCGATCCATGCACTGTCCCGCACGTCCGGCCATATCTTATCCAGATGCCCGCTCAATCCTTCGGCCTGAATTTCCAGCTGACGCTTGAGCCAGCCGGCGGGCTTTATCTCATTTGAAGTATAAAAATTCCAATGCGCCATTTTACTTCTCCAGTTTGTTAATATGTTTATTTTATCACACACTTATTCGCAATTACATTTAGATTTTCACTAAAATTATTTACAATATCACAAATGCACTTGGAGAAGTTCTTACCGATACCTTGTCTCTTATACTAACAAACACAAAGACATAACCAATGAACGGTATTCACAGGTTAATTTTGCTTAGTAAAGTAAATCAATAACGCCTGGTTGGCTTGGCTATAGGATATCGTCAATCCGTCTGCCATCAATTCACGCCCTGTCATGGTCTGTGTTTCGCCCGTATCTTCCCATATAAGTTCATAGGTGGAATTCGCATCCAAACCTTTGAGCACATAGGTATTGGATGAAATGACACATTGTTCAGGACGAAAAGCAAGCAAATATCCCTTTCTCTCATCCTCTTTATAAAACTCATAACAGGCATCCTCAGTTTCAATACCGCCATCCTTGCCGCCAGCTAGGATATAATAATCTCCATTCATGATCTCACGGCAATCAAAATATTGCTCCAGCAAATTCTTTACGGTTGAAATCTTTGCGATCGGCGGGGTTAAGTTGATTCCTGAATTCATTACCGCACGGAAGTTATAAACCCGATCCGCTGTGCTGTCTCCCGTATTGTACCAAGGCCAACCACCGGCATGAATGGGCAACCACCATGACAGATTAAAATTAACCGAGCGGATTCCATCGGGAGTGCTACCCAGTTCCCCTGTTGCCTCATTGGGCTTGGTATTGGCATAATCCGAGTTCCACAACGGTACCGAACGCTTCATCATCTCCAGATCCAATCGACGGCCGCCTGCGGCACAGTTATCGATCATAATGCCGGGGTTTTGCTCAATTATCTCGTCAAGGAAACGATAAAGATTTGTAATATATTTGATCTCGGTCATGCCTTTTCGGTTATAATTCAATAGTTCGTTATATGACCAATACTCCTCCGGCTCCACATTAAGATCCTGCCGATACCATGTCAGCTCATTTTCTTGAATGATGGTATTTATGTGTTCAATCATATAATCACAGGCCGCATCATTTGAAAAATCGTACAGGAAAGTAGTCTTTTCATTCCATATATTTAAGAGCCAATCCTCATGCTGATTATATATATCCGAATCCTTGCGTACACGTTCCGGCTCAAACCAAAGTAGCAGACCTTTATCACGATCCTTCAAATATTGACGCAATTCCTGAACATTACCGTTCGGATATATAGACGAAACGAAACGCCAACTTCCTACCTGTGTGCCCCATGTATTTTCTTCTCTTGCATTTTCATAATCACCGTACCAACCGGTATCCATCCAAAAACACTCGTATTTGCTATCGGAAGCAACCAGATCCTTAACAACTTCTAATAATTTTGCCTCACCTTGTCCAACTTCATTGGTAACCCCCAAAAAGTATGGCGCATATTGAATGGGGTTTCCACTGGCATCCGCAGGCGTATATGATTTGAGCATCAATCGACGCAGAGCGTTGTGGCCATCATCCTGATCGCCTTTAAAAAATTGAATCATGATCATAGGTGTCCGCATTTGCTCACCCGCATTCAACGATATTCGTGTAGTTTTCATGCCTGCTGTTATATCAATTAAACCATTATCATGGACAAACTCAGCCTTCCAGTTCCCTGTCCA
>JAZNSU010000122.1:0-2199 GCA_045591385.1 Eubacteriales bacterium | reverse complement strand
CAACAGTGCCGATGCCTTAACCATTCAGCTGTATATGGTCGGGCGCAAAACGGTCAGCGGCGCCTATCTGACGGCGGCCGATGCCAGCGGCGACGGCAAGGTGAACAGCGCCGACGCTCTGAAAGTCCAGTTGCACGTCGTAGAGCGTTCCTCAATCAATCAAGCGAGGTAGTAACATGAAGAAAAGTAAAAGAATAATCGGTATCCTTTTGGTTTGCCTGATGGTCTGCGGGTTGTCGGTCGGCGTGTTGGCGGCAAGTGTCACCACCTCCATCGGCGGCACCACCAGCGTCACGGTCGGGCAATCCTTCACGGTAAACGTTGTCTTCCGCGGCAGCGGCGCCAATATCGGGTCGCTGGATGCCGTGATTAGTTACGATACGTCGAAATTAACCTGTAACTCGGCCTCCACCTCAAAAAATTCGGCGGTGGCCAACCTGTCGGGCGGCAAGGTAATCGTATCCCTTTCGGATATCGACGGGGTATCATCCCTGCAGGTCAGTCTGAATTTCACGGCCAAGAGCGCCGGTTCGGCCTCGGTCAGCGCTTCGATAAGCGGCTGTACCGATCAGGATCTCAATCCCATCAGCAGTTACTCGGGGTCGTCGGCTACCGTTACGGTAAAGACACCGGCTCAGTCCTCGCAGCAATCCTCCAAGCCGTCCTCGAAGCCGCAGTCTTCGCAGGCATCTTCTAAGCCTTCTTCCCGGCCTCAGTCTTCCCAGCCGCAGTCTTCTGCCCCTGTAGAAGACCCGCAGGATACGACCATTCGGGTCACGGTAGGCGAACAGGAAAAAATCGTAGTCAATTCCCTGATCGGCATTGAGATTCCCGAAGGATTTGAGGTTCGTCAGGACGAATATCAAGGACAAGCGGTGGATATTCTTCACCACGCCCAGCAGGATATGTTGCTCATGTATCTGACCGATGCCGACGGCACAAACGGCGGTTACTATCGATTCAACCGCACAGACGATAGCTTTTTTCCTTTTGTGCGTATCAGCGTAAATGCCGCCCGATATACGGCTACCGAGCTGGCAAGAGGAACAAAGGTGCCCAGTGGCTGGACGGAAACGATGGTACAGGTTGCCGGACAGGCGGTACCTGCCTACGAGTCAGGAGATCAGGCCTATCAAGGATTCTATCTGATCTTTGCCACTAACGAACAGGGAGATGAAGGATTCTATCTGTATGACTCGGCTGAAGGTACGATCCAGCGCTATGTGCAGTCGAGCGGCTATGAGCCGGTCACCAATCCCGATGGGATGACGGCGGCTGATCCCAACGGCAATTTCTTTGAGCGGTTGCTGGCTGATCGGGAGATTTTTGTGACCATGTGCGTGGCGTGGGCGCTGGTGATTTTGATCGCCGGTGCATGGCTGGTCTTCCATTTTGCCCGCAAACAGGCGCATGTCAGCGATAAACAGCGCAAGAAAAAAGAAGAAAAGATAACGAAAAAACTGGAAAAACGGGCCAAAAAGGCGGCAAAAAAGAACAAAATTGCTCAGCAAAAGCCCGAAATCGGAAGTTTGGACGAGGAAATTGAGGCAGAAATGCCCGAAAATGAAGCGGAAATCATCGAAAATGATGCGGAAGTAACCGAAATACAAGAGGAAACCGAAGCAGAAACGGAAGAAACCGAAACGCAAACCGAGTCCGAGATCACCGAATAAAGGATGACCCCGGCGAAGATCAACTTCGCCGGGGCTTTGTGAGTATTTTATGAAACAAGATCTTCTCCTTTCTCTCCGACAGGGACAACCCCTGTCTAATCGAGAACAGATACAACTGATTATACGTTTGAGCCTGCCGGCCATTATGGCGCAACTGTCTTCCATCATCATGCAGTATATCGATGCTTCGATGGTGGGCGCATTGGGCGCCGATCGGTCGGCTGCTATTGGACTGATCTCTTCGACAACATGGCTCTTTAACGGGCTTTGCACGGCGGTGGTGACCGGCTTTACCGTTCAGGTTGCCCAACGCATCGGCGCGGGCGAGGACAAAAAGGCGCGCGATCTGATGCGGGTCGGCTTTCTGTCATCGGTCGGTATCGGGCTTGTGCTGTTGCTTGTTGGCGTGTGGCTCTCCCCCGTGCTGCCTGCGTGGTTAGGGGGCGAGGGCGCGGTCGTTGTGGATGCCTATCGGTATTTTCTCATTTATGCCCTGTCGTTGCCGATCTTTCAGGTGTGTCATACG
>JAZNSU010000121.1:0-7096 GCA_045591385.1 Eubacteriales bacterium | reverse complement strand
ACTTCACGATAACCGAGGATCTTCACTCCGAATTCGGCTTCCAGTTTTTCCTTGGCATGGCGGATATTCTCACGGAATTGCTGGTTGCTCATCGTCAAGGGCGCCTGATGATCAAACCCATGCAATGCAATCTTATGCCCGCGCTCGATATACCGATGCATCTTATTTTTTACCGACTCCACAGCGTTGCAGACGGTAAACAAGGTGGCTTTGATGTTATGGCTGTCGAGCAGACGGATATATTCATCCAATCCGTCGAGCATTTCATTCTCCACAGGAAAGCCGCTTTCTCGAACACAACCGGTATCGGAGAATTCCTCCATATCCATTGTAAAAATTGCGTACTTCTTACCCATTGATGAACTCCGCTACCACTTGATCATACTCCTCGGTATTATTCAGCCGCAAATGGGAATGACAACCGACATCAAACCAATGAATGTGTTTATCGGCACTGGCACAGGCCTTGAACAGTTTGCGGCTCATGGGGGGAATGGAAAACAGATCCTGTTTTCCGTAAATAAACAACACGCGGTGTTTGAGTTTTTTTACCAGACGGATGGGCGCTGTTTTGCGCAGGTTGGTACCGGTATGCTTTTGGATATTATGCATAACCAGATCCAACACGGGAAAAAGGGGACGTTTATCCACGATCATGTGCTGACGGAAGGTTTCACGAAAAGATACATAGCACCCTTCGCTCACCAGTCCTTTGATCGATGCGGGACAGTCCTCACGGGTCATGGCAATCAACGCGGTAGAAGTACCGACACAGATAGTATGCAAATAGATCTCTTTAATGCCAAATTGCTCCTCTAACAGACGAACCCAGACCAACAGATCGCTGCTTTCGGCCTGACCGATGGTATTATACTTTCCGTCGCTCTTACCATGGGCGCGTGGATCAAAGCACAACACATTCCAGCCAGCCTTGGCATAGATCTGAGCAAAGTAATAAGAATACATCAGACATTCAGCGCGGCCGGGCAGAATAATGGCGCAACGATCCCCGTCGTTAAACCGATAATACTCACCAAACAGGCGCAGGCCCTCATTCTCGGTTTCTACCTCTTGCTTAAACGCTTCATTTTCTTTTGCCCAAGCGCAACCGCTTTCCCACATCATCATCTGTTCTTCGTTATCGGGCGCTGAGCATACCCTCCCCCATTTATCGGGCGAGGTTTTGACCAAATTGTCTTTATAGACCCGATCGGCGATCGGTATCGTTATTTTTAACATATAGGCGATCCCGCCCAGCAGAGCCAGCAGGAGCACGCCGAGAATCCACCACATAGCAACCTCCAAATCTATAATCTTAATAATTATAACAGACCTTTTTCCATTTTGCACTACTTTTTTGACAAAAAATCGAAATTGCAAGAATATTGTTGAAATGAGTCGCAAAATGTGGTATGCTTATTCATAGTTTGATAATAATTAAGGAGTATATTAATGAGTAATTATGTCATTATCCCCGATAGTTCCAGCGACCTGACGCAGGACCTGAGAAAACGCTTTGATATTCCCGATTATCTGCACGGCGTGATGTATTTCCCCGATGGGCGCACGATGCCCGCCGACCTGGATTGGGGCATCCTTTCGCCGAACGAGTATTATTCTTCGATGAACAAGCGATCCCCCTTATATAAAACCGCCTCCTGTCCTATGGGTGAGATCGAGGCGACCTTTGAAAAACATCTGGCGGCCGGCCGTGACGTGCTGAGCATCTCCCTCTCCTCCGGCCTGTCCTCCATTTATAACGATTGTGTAAGTGTAGGCAAGAAGTTGATGGAGAAATATCCCGAGCGCAAGGTGATCTGCATCGACTCCCAGCGGTATTCCACGGCACTGGCCCTTCTGGTAATATCGGCCTGCTTAAAGCGGGATGAGGGTGTCAGCATCGAAGAAAATGCCGCCTATCTGGAGCAGGAAAAACATCGGATCCATCAATCGGGTATTATGGATGACTTATTCTTCTTAGTGAAGACAGGACGCATTTCCAACTTCAAGGCCTTTTTCGGCAGTCTTGTCGGTATTAACTTGACGGCCGATTTCAACAATAACGGATTGTGCGAAGTACTCAGCCGTTTCAAGGGGAAACCGACAGCGATGGAGGCCATCGTGCGGTACATGGAAAAAACGATCGTTAATCCAAAAGAACAGATTGTCTTTGTCGCCCATTCCAACCGCGAGTCGGTTGCCAAGATCCTTGCCGACAAGATCAAAGAGCGCATCCAGCCTAAGGAGATCCTGATCGGTGATGTGGGCATGAGTTGCGGCGCATCCATCGGCCCCGGTCTGTGTGCGGCTTTCTATAAAGGCGAACCGACCAGTCAGGACATGGTAGTGGAAAAAGAAATTATGAACGCCATTGCCGATGAACTCAAAACAAAATAAGGGAGTTACCATCATGAAAACATTTGCTGTTATTACCGATTCTACCAGCGATCTGGGCAAAGACCTTCGTGAAAAATACGATATTCTGTACACGCCGATGAACTATGTCATCGATGAAGCCGAATATCCCGCCATGCTGGACTGGGAAAGCCACAGCGCCAAGGATTTTTATGATATGATGAGAAAGGGCGTTCATATCCGCACCACGCAGGTGCCCCGCGATAACTATGTTCGTACCTTTACCGAAGTCATTGAATCGGGGAAAGATATTCTTTACCTATCCTGCTCCTCTGCCCTGTCGGGTTCGATCAATATTGCCCGTGTTGTGGCAAAGGAATTGATGGAGACCTATCCCGATGCCAAGATCTGCTGTGTCGACACTTTGATCAGTTCTCTCGGTCAGGGATATCTCGTTATGCAGGCGGCCGAGATGAGAAATGCAGGCAAGTCGGTAGAAGAAACGGCGGCGTATATTGAGTCGATCCGCCTTAGAGAAAACCAATTCGGTACGGTTGGCAGTCTGGAATATCTGCGCCGTGCCGGTCGTGTTACGGCTTCCAGCGCCTTTTTCGGCAATCTGTTTGGGGTCAAGCCCATCATTATTTCGGATAAAATCGGGCAGAACCTTGCGGTAAAGAAGGTCAAGGGCGCGCTCAATGCCAAGAAGGAAATTGCCGCTATGCTGGCGGAAGTGACCGAGAACGCTGAGGAGCAGACCCTATACATCACGCATGCCGATGCCATAGAAGAGGCCGAGCAGTTGCGGGATGAGATTTTGAACGTATTACCCTTTAAGGATTGTTATATCAACTACATAGCGCCTATTGTAGGTGCGTCGGTAGGCCCCGGCACCATTATTGCTTTTGGTTTTGGTAAAGAGGTCACCGTAGAAGGAGGAAAATAATCATGCCAATCGAGGCACTCGACGGATCGCTTCTGTATCGGATTCTGGAGAACGGCTATCGGAATCTGCGCAGAAACATGACCGTGATAGATGACCTCAATGTATTCCCTGTCCCTGACGGCGATACGGGAAAAAATATGACGATGACCATCGAGGGCGGTATTGTTAAGGCGAAAAACCGTACCGGTATGGCCTGCGAGATCATGCAGGACATTGCCTCCGGCACTCTGTTATCGGCACGGGGCAACTCGGGTGTTATCCTGTCGCAGTTTGTGCGAGGATTAGCATCGGGAATGCCCGATCATGCCGAGTTGACAACGGCAGACTTTGCCATCGCCATGCACAGCGGTGTGGAAAAGGCGTATGATGCGGTGGCCAATCCCGTGGAGGGCACGATGCTGACCGTAATGCGGGAAGGTGCCGAATCTTTGGATGGCAAATCGTTTGACTGTTTTGAGAAACTCTTTGAGCATCTGATTCATGCCATGAAAGTGTCCCTGCGTCACACACCGGAATTGCTACCCGTACTGAAAGATGCGGGCGTAGTCGATTCGGGCGGTGCGGGACTGATTTGCATTTTTGAAGGAATTCAGATGGGGCTTGCGGGAGAGTGGATCGACGAGGATGCCGAGCCGATTGCCACCTATAATTCTGCTTTATTCACCGAGTTTGATCCCGATTCCCTTTTGGAATACGGATATTGCACCGAGTTTATTCTGCAGGTTCAGCCGTCTAAGGTGGATCCGTCGACGCTCAAGGTGCAGGATATCATTGAGAAATTATCCGACATGGGCGATTCGATTGTTGCCGTATTGGAGCAGACCATTTTGAAAGTACATATCCACTCCTTTGAGCCGGAGCGTGTGCTGGGGTTTGCCCGTAACATGGGCGAATTTCTCACCATTAAGATCGAAAATATGTCGGTACAGCACAGCGAAACGGTAGCACCGAAAAAAGATCCGGTTAAGTACGCGGTTGTTGCCACGGCATCGGGGGACGGGATCATTGATTACTTCAAGCAGATCGGTGCCGCTGCGGTTATTGACGGCGGTCAGACCAACAACCCCTCTTCCCAAGATTTCCTTGATGCGTTTGAAACCTTGAATGCGGAGCATATTATCGTTCTTCCCAACGACTCCAACATTGTCATGGCGGCCAATCAGGCGGCACAGATGTATGATAAGACCGATGTGCGTGTCATTCCCACCAAGTCGATTGCCGAGGGGTATTCGGCTTTATCGATGATGGATCTATCCTACGATACTGTGGAAGCGGTTATTGAAGAAATGTCGGCCTATCTGCCGGATGTGACCACGGGTTATGTCACCACGGCAACACGCGATGCAGAGATTGACGGCGTGGCCATCGGCAAGGGGCACTTTATTGGCTTGACACCCAAGCATATTTACTGCGACGGTACAGACAAGATTGATGTGGCCATGGCCTTATTTGCCGCCATTCCTGAAATGGCAGACAAGCAGGTTATGACGGTCTTCGTCGGCAAGGATGTAACCCCGGCCGAGCAGGATCGTTTTTCCGATGCGTTTAGCCAAGCATACCCCCTCATGGAAGTTGGTTTTATTGAGGGCAATCAGGACGTATACAGTTTCATTTTTGCCATTGAATAAGAGGCGCACCATGAAGAAAGTTGTACTGGATATTTACGGCGCCGATGCCGGCACCGGTGCCATGATCGAAGGGGCGCATGCGGTACTGGATCGGCATCCCGAAATTGGGATGGTGCTGATCGGTGATCGTGCCGATATTGAGAATTACGGCTCCCTTGAACCTTACGGGGATCGGCTGGAGATCATTCATGCGAATGATTTTATCCGCAACACCGATCCGGCGTCCTGCGTGTTTAACGGGCGTGAAACCTCTTCGATGGTATTGGCGCTCAAAAAACTCAAAGAAGATCCCGATTGTGTGGGATTGCTCAGCCCCGGCAGCACGGGTGCGCTGATGGTCGGCAGTATTTTTCGGGTTGGCTTAATTAAAGGATTAAAAATGCCTGCCCTTTCCACTTCCCTGCCGCGGGTGGACGGAAAGATGGTCTGTCTGGTCGACTGCGGCGCCAATGTGAACTGTACCGAAAAAGATCTGCTTACCTTTGGGCTATTAGGCGACGCTTATGCCAAGGTGATATATGGACTGGACTCCCCTCGTGTCGGGCTGATGTCGGTAGGTGCCGAGCGCACCAAGGGTAATGAACTGACGTTGAAAGCCTATCCCTTATTAGAGGGAGCCAATATCCATTTTATTGGCAATATTGAGGGCAGCGACCTGATCATGGGCAAGGCGGATGTGGTAGTTTCGGATGGATTTTCGGGCAATGTTTTACTGAAAAGCCATGAAACGGCAGGCCAGATCGCCATGCACATTCTTAGGACAGAGATGAAAAAAACTCCCGAACAGGCGGCATGCATGCAGGATGCCTATGACCAATTGGCCTATCTATATGACCTGAATGTCCGTGGCGGCGCCACCTTCTTAGGCACCAACAAGCCTGTCATCAAGATGCACGGTGTGGCGGTCGCCCGCACGGTTGTTTCCTGCACCGAACAGTTGTTGATGCTGGACGGTAACGGGTTCTCTGAGGGCATCAAAAATATATTGAGTTAAAAAATGAAGCAGTCCCGTTTTGGAACTGCTTCTTATGTTCATGCTTGGTGATAGCGCCTTTCCCATACCCACTTGCTGATCGCATAGCGGATAGGGATGCTGGCCCACACGGCAACATTATATGTAATAAAGAGCGGTACGGCCGGAAATAGCAGACCAATTAGCCAACAGAATGTGGTATAGCCCCCGAACCGTATCATGATTCGCAACAACGCATGCGGCATATTGCGGTATTTGTAGTAGCGGAAGATCAAAAATACATTCATAAGTTCCGCTACGACGGCGGCCGTGATCCCCACCGACATCATAGTCAGCCACAACAATCCATATCCCCACATGACACTAATGATAAGCATTAGTGCTTCACAGAAAAGTGAGGTGCAGATCGATGCCCGCGCCGAGTAGAACAGGCGGCGGTAAATGCGAAGGGTGTCGGTCACGGGATTGAAGTGGGACGATTTATTGCCATCAATGTATATGGCACGAATGGGCATGGTGGCAATGGGAATATGTTGCTGATCAGCATGATACAACACATTCATTTCATAGTCATACTTGGTGCCGTCCACTCGTAATAGCCACCCGATATGTTCCACCGAAAAACGGCGAAGCCCCGATTGATTATCCATGAAATAATGATCGGTCAACAAGGTATATACCCATTTAGACAAATCATTACCAAAACGGGAACGAGGTGGGATATCTCCGCTCAGATCGCGTGTACTGAGCACCATGGATACCTGCGCATAAGGTTCAGCATTGATGCGTACGATATCTTCTACCGTGTGTTGCCCATCGGCATCAGCGGTTGTAAAATACCGACAATCGGGAAAATGCTGAAGCAAAGCCGACATACCGTATTTAAGCGCCGCACCCTTTCCGGTATTCTCCGGCAGGTGAATGACTTTCGCATAGGCGGCCGCTTTATCAAAAACCTCACGGTACTTCTCCCCGCTTCCGTCGTCCACGATCAGATTTTCAAATCCTTTTTCTTTGAGTTGTTCAACCAGCCCGATCAGCCGTTCATCCGGCTTGAATGCTGGAATCAACACCACATTCATGGCTTACCCCCGCGTATTTATACTTCTTTGATAAAAGTCATTGATTTTTGTCATCAATACATCATTTTCGGTTCCGTCACGATCAAACAGCAGATCGGTATGCCCCGATTGC
>JAZNSU010000120.1:0-9729 GCA_045591385.1 Eubacteriales bacterium | reverse complement strand
ATCATCGCCAACCCCATCGGGGCCGATAAAGCATTCGAGAGGTACATCCACCTTGAAGTTTACATCCGCCAGACACCGCGCGCAAGGCGCTACGGCCTGTCCTTGAATAGTCGCTTCAATGGCAATGCCTTGATACCGATTACGCACCGTACCTTTTACCTGTACTGTTCCGAATGGACGGACATTGTCCCCCATTTCCAGAGCTGAAAAATCCTTTTTACACTCAAACGACAGTACAAATTTTTCACTGGCCAGCACTTGACCGATATTCAACTTCATATTCATACCTCAATACGCATATTACATTATACATATTTGACTGCTCACTGTCAAGCAATTTCTTCATTTTTCGCACTAATGTTTTGGAATATACCGTCCACGGTGGCGAGGCAACGGCACAGCCGAGCCCACCATGGTATGTCGGCACATATTTACGGGCACTCCCTGATGGATATTCGTTCCCGCAACGGCAAGGAGCATCAGGCAAAGATCGCAAAGCAGATCCTCTATCGGGATTAATCCCACATAGGCCGGTACTTGGATTATCGAAAAGATCAAAGTTGCCACACTGGAAAGAGCCAGCAGCACGGCGGCAACCGATGTACACACAGCAAAAGCGGGCTTGACCGTCATATCCAGCAGACTACGCCCCAAATAAGACAGGAACAGCAACCCCGCACAACAACCCAGCAATAAAATCGCATAGGTATCGACCGATGGGTTCATGGTAATGGTCATAAACGATTCAATTAAGCGGATTACATACAACCCGATCGGACCGAGAATCAGGATCAGACTCGTCGTGGACGGCAGACGGGTGCCCACTCGGCACAACAAAAAGAAAAATCCAACGGCCAATATTGACAGTAACACTTCCGCCAAGGCCAGCCAAGGCATACGGATCTGATACATCATCATATTCATGGAAAATTCCTGCCACAGCCCCACCAGCGACATGGCTAATTTAACAGCATACCCTAAAATACCCACACCGGCCATAATGCGAAAGAGTACGCTATCCCCCAATTTCATTTCCTGTTTTGGATAGACAACAGGAATCACCGTTGCCGCAATAACAAGTACACAAACGGCAATCTGGAGAATACTCCATAAAAGGGATTGGCTATAACCATTGATCGGATCGGTACCTAAAAGCAAAACAAACATGCGGATCAAACTCACAGCCCCGAGACCGATACTTAAAATTGTGATTCGATTTTTTCTCAAAAAGTCCAATGTCGATTCACCTCTTATAGTATTCTACCGCATTTTGATAAAAATTCCAATAGGAAAAACGAAAAAAAATTAAGAAAAGCGCGGTAATCGAAAGACACTTCTCCTTATGAAACGCTGACTCCTAGTGCTATTTAGAATAAACACCGCATAGACTGTAGCAAAACCCGTTTAAGGGAGGGTTACGGTGAAAGGACAGCCGGAAGATCGAGCCGTGGAACTGGCCCACTACATAATTGAGAACGGGGCGACGGTGCGCGCCGCCGCCAAAAGATACGGCATCTCCAAAAGCACGGTGCATAAAGACATTACCGAACGGCTGCCGAGGATCAGCGGCGGCTTGGCCTCACAAGTCAAAAAGGTGCTCGATTATAATAAAGCGCAACGTCACCTGCGTGGCGGCGAAGCAACCAAGCACAAATATGAACTCATTGCCTCGGTAAAAAACAGATAAAGCAGCAGACTTTGCTGCTTTATCTTGTTATTTTGGCAGCAATATGGTATAGTATGGTCGAGGTGATATCATGACGCTATCCTTAGAACAACTGGCGGCACTGACTCACGGCGCATCCTATTACGCCATAGAGAATGACCGCCTGATTCTGCATCGGTTAACGGCCGAGCAGGAAGATTTTTTACGTATAACCGACCCAAGCCGCCTACTTCGCGCCCGCTGTCTGGCGGGTGTGACGCTCGAATTTTCCACCGATAGCACCGCCCTTACCCTATCTGCTCTCGTCGGCGCCCATATCGGCCGATCCCATTACTGCTTCAGTCTATTTGTCAACGGCAAGCGTATCGGGAGTATTGAGGGTGATATTCCGCAAGGAGATTCGCAAACCGTCAACGCTACCGTAGCTCTTGGAGAGGGCAACAAAGAGGTTGTAATCCAGATGCCTAACCTCGTAACCTGCGAATTGATCGGGTTAACACTGGATTCTCCCGCTACTCCCCTGCCTGAACGGACATTTAAACTGCTTTTACTGGGCGACTCGATTACTCAAGGTTACGATTCCACCCATCCTGAAGATGTGTATGCTGTAAAGTTGAGCCGCTTGCTCAACGCCGAGGTGCGCAATCGCGCCATCGCCGGCGAATACTTCCGCCCAATATATGCCACCTACCGTGATGAATTTGAGCCGGATCTCATTACCGTGGCCTACGGCACCAATGATTGGAGCCACAAAGGTCGGGAATTGCTCGACGATGCCGAAGGCTTTTTCCGCAACCTAAAGAATATCTATCCGGACGCCCGCATCATGGCCTTATTACCTCTGTGGCGCAACGATAACGACTGCATCACCGATTTTGGTCCGTTAACCGCACTCAATCCCGCTCTGCGTGAACGCATTGAGCCGATTGGCGGTATTACCGTCATCGACTGCTACGATGCCATTCCTCATGATCCATGCTACTTTACTGATCTCGTGCATCCCAACACGCAGGGGCATCAATCCTACTTCAACTTTATACGCAACTACCTGTCATAAAATTCCATTCACTATGATACCTCACCAAACACCAAATACTTTTGGAGATGGATCTGAATTTCTGTTGCTTTTTGCTTGTTTTACTCAAAAATCCACGCTTAGAGACATTGAATAACCCCCTTTTCTATGATATAATAAATCCAAATCATACCATAAGAGAGGAATTGCCATGAGCCGACTCCAATTGCGCACCCCCAGCCAATCCGAAGCGCTGGTGGACAATCTGTACCAAGCCATGCAACGGCGCATCGCCGCCGATCCCCCCGGCATCTGTCCGGTGGATATGGCCCTGCAATTTTTGAATCTGTGCCACGCCCAATCCTGCGGCAAATGCACCCCCTGCCGCATCGGGCTTGGTTCCCTTTCCGCCCTGCTGACGCAGGTGCTCGACGGGCAGGCGGATGAATCCACTCTGGATTGTATCCGCACCACCGCCCGCACCATCGTGGCCACCGCCGATTGTGCCATCGGCATCCATGCCGCGCAACTGGTGCTGGATGGCGTTACCGCCTTTGAGGACGATTATCTGTCCCACATTCAGCATAACCGCTGTCTGGGCTCGATGCAGGAGCCGGTGCCTTGCGTATCCCTCTGCCCAGCCCATGTGGATATCCCCGGCTATATCGGGCTGATCTCGGAAGGTCGCCTTGCCGATGCAGTCAAACTCATCCGCAAGGACAATCCCTGGCCGATTGCCTGCGCCTATATCTGTGAGCATCCATGCGAGGTTCGTTGTCGCCGCACCATGATGGATAGCCCAATGAACATCCGCGGACTGAAAAAATACGCGGTCAACAACGCCGGCACGGTGGACAATCCCCCCTGCGCCGACGCTACGGGCAAAACGGTTGCCGTGGTCGGCGGCGGTCCGGCCGGCTTGACAGCGGCCTATTATCTGACCTTGATGGGGCATAAGGTAACGGTGTATGAACGCCATCAGAAATTGGGCGGTATGCTCCGCTACGGCATTCCCTCTTACCGCTTCCCCCGCGAGAAGATCGACGAGGAGATCGGCAACATCCTTTCTGTCGGCATTACCGTACATACCGGCGTAGATATCGGCAAAGATATCACACTGAAACAACTGCGTGAGCAGTATGATGCCCTGTATCTGGCCATCGGCGCTCAAGGCGATAAGAAGACGGGTATGGACGGCGAGGATAGTCTTGGCGTCATGTCGGCGGTCGAAATGCTCGGTCGCATCGGCGATGGCGAAATGCCCGACTTTGCGGGTAAGAATGTTGTCATCATCGGTGGCGGCAATGTGGCCATGGACGTAACCAGAACCTCGGTTCGCTTGGGCGCGAAAAAGGTAACCTGTGTATACCGCCGCCGTCAGGAGGATATGACGGCTCTCCCCGAAGAAATTGAGGGTGCGCTGGCTGAGGGCGCCGAGATTCTGCAACTGCAAGCCCCTGTTCGTATTGAAGCGGATGAGACGGGCAAAGCCGTCGCTCTTTGGACTCAGCCGCAGATCATCGGTCCTGTCGATCGCGCCTATCGCCCTCGTCCGATGAAAGCCGATCTGCCCGAAAAACGGATCGAGGCGGATATTATTGTACTGGCCATCGGTCAGGGCGTGGAAGACATCGGTTATGAAGAGATGAATATTGCCACCAAGTGGGGCAATATTGTGACTAAGGAAGACGGCTCCCTGCCCCAGCAGGACGGCATCTTCTCAGGTGGTGACTGCGCCACCGGTCCCGCTACCGCCATCAAGGCCATTGCGGCGGGCAAGGTAGCCGCGGCGAATATTGACGAATATCTTGGCTTCCATCATGAGATCGGTACCGATGTGGACATTCCCGCCCCCAAACTTTCCAATAAGCAGGCGCACGGGCGTGTCAATCTGCTCGAGCGTGAAGCCAATGAGCGCAAGAACGACTTTACTTGTATTGAATGTGAAATGACCGATCAGGAAGCGTCGGTAGAATCTTCCCGCTGCCTGCGGTGTGACTATTTCGGCTACGGCTGCTTTAAGGGAGGAAGAAATACAAAATGGTAAATTTAACAATTGATCAAAAAGCCGTTTGTGTGGCTCCCAACACCACCATTCTGGCCGCCGCCGCCTCAATCGGCATCACCATTCCAACCCTTTGCTATCTCAAAGACATCAACGAGATCGGCGCCTGCCGCATCTGCCTGGTTGAGGTCGAGGGGCATGACAATCTGGTCCCCGCCTGCACCGCCTTGGCGGAAGAGGGCATGGTGGTACACACCAACACCCCGCGTGTCAAGCAGGCACGCAAGATCAATCTGCAAATGATCCTTTCCCAGCATGACAGCCAATGTCCCACCTGTGTGCGCAACGGCAACTGCACCTTGCAGACGCTGGCAAAGGAAAATAATTTGACCGATATCCCCTACCCCAAACAGGTGCCAAGCAAACCTTGGGCGAGTACACGGTATCTGATCCGCAACGAGGGCAAGTGCATCAAGTGTATGCGTTGCATTGAGGTTTGCGATAAGATCCAAGGGATGCATGTATGGGATGTGGTCGGTACGGGTAGCCGCACTACCGTTGGCGTATCGAATGGACGCCCCTTTGAGGAGTCGGGCTGTACCCTGTGCGGTCAATGCATCACCCATTGTCCCGTCGGTGCGCTCAGCGCGCGGGATGACACGGCCAAGGTGCTGGATAAATTGGCCGACCCGAACGTAACGACAGTAGTTCAGGTGGCCCCTGCGGTACGCACCGCATGGGCTGAGCAACTGGGGCTTTCGCCTGAACTGGCCACAACGGGGCGCATGGTTACCGCCCTCAAACGATTAGGGTTTGACCATGTGTTTGATACCAATTTTGCCGCCGATTTGACCATTATGGAAGAGGGCAGCGAATTTATCGAGAGATTTACCCACAAAACCGACTATGCGTGGCCGATGTTTACCTCTTGTTGCCCCGGCTGGGTGCGTTTTGTAAAGGGACAATATCCGCAGTTTACCGATAATCTCTCCACCGCCAAGTCGCCGCAACAGATGTTCGGTGCGGTGGCCAAGAGTTATTTTGCCGAGAAACTGGGCGTGGATACCAAGAATCTGTTTGTGGTATCGGTCATGCCTTGTACGGCTAAGAAGAGCGAATGTGACCTGCCCAATCAGGCCGACGATGTGGATCTGGTGCTAACCACACGGGAACTGTCCCGCCTGCTGGAAGCCGATACGGCATCCCTGTCCGATCTGCCCGAAACCGCCTTTGATTCGCCTTTGGGCAGCAGCACGGGCGCCGCAGTCATTTTCGGGGCTACGGGCGGCGTCATGGATGCAGCGCTTCGCAGCGCCTTCTATCTGATCACCGGCAGCAATCCCGATGCCGATGCCTTTTCTGCCGTACGCGGCATGGACGGCTGGAAAGAAGCGGTATTCACCATTCCCGAGGTTGGCGAAATCAAGGTAGCGGTGGCCAGCGGTCTTGGCAATACCCGCTGTTTGATGGAAGCGATCGATCGCGGTGACGTGGAATATGACTTTGTAGAGATCATGGCCTGCCCGGGCGGATGCGCAGGCGGGGGCGGTCAGCCCATTCATGACGGATGCGAACTGGCCGAAGTGCGCGGTGATAAACTTTGGGCACTGGATAAGAATGCTGATCTTCGGTTCTCGCACGAAAATCCTGATGTGCAGGCGCTTTATACCGAGTATTTGGAAAAGCCCTTGAGCCATAAGTCCCACGACCTGTTGCATACCGACCACAACGGCTGGACATTATAAAAAATTCAATATAACATGGATTTATATATCGTAAAAGCGAGGTGAATTTCACCTCGCTTTTGCTCTAAGTATTTTACGAAATAGAATTTTTATAACCTTTCACAACGTTTTTAATCGTGGAACCGGATTTTACGCCGTGATAGGCTTGCGAAGAACGCCAACGGTCCGTATTAATGGACTGGTCGAAGCCGTTGAGAATGTTAGAGTCGTAGTCGTTGCACTGGGACGTGCCGTGATACAGTTCACCAAGCTGTTCCCATTTGACGGTTCCGTCGGCAGCGGAAACCTGGGTAAATACGCCAACGTAAACGTTTTTAATGGAAGACCAAATGCCGGCGTTCGACAAATTATCAGGAGTCATATAAATTGTCATTTCCGATTTGCCGTCACCATCCAGGTCTTCTTCCTTAATCATACAGGTCAAGTTTGTCTTCACAAGTTTACCGGTATTCGGGTCGGTAAGCATAAGGTGTAGATTCCCATCAAACAGTTCATCTAAAACCTTGGTATCGTTGCTCGAACTTCCAACCACATTTCCTACATAAGCACCCGTGCTGCTGCTCTGATCCATAATGCCATCGAGTTTTGCGTGCAGTTCAGGTGTGTTCAAAATCTTTTTGAAGGCTTCAAGCGCACCGTCCACGGGAGAGGTAATGTGTTCAGGACTAATTTCATCAAACGGTTTAAAGACAAAATTCAATATGGAATTTAGGGTTGCGTTAGAAAAGTCGGTAACGTTATCGGCAAACTTAAAGGTAATTTCGTATTGGTGTTCTTGTTGCGGATAAATTCGCGTTACATCATCGGCCATCACGCCGTCGACCGTATACGGCCGCTTGAGGTTTGTTAACGTATAGGTGATATTGGTATTATCGTAGCCGGTAACGGTACTGACAACGCCATCGAAGCCCTGGACGACCTTTGAGTTGTTCAACACCGTAATCCGAAAGGTTAATTCCGTGCCTTTGGGGACGGTAACTGCGCTTTCGAGAACGCTTCTGTAATACTTGGTATGGGTAAAGGTTCCGTTGCCGGAAAGGTAGTCAACGTCGATAATATACACAATTTCGGGATAATCGAATTCATTGAGCGAAACGGCAATGGTTTTTTTTTCGGGGTTCACCCTATCGCCTGTATAATACCACGTAGCATAAACGCCGCAAACCGAGGAAAGCAACAAAAGGCATAGAAGAATTGGCAAAAAGCGTCTCATCATCTATTCCCCCCCACCGGAACACGCTCGGGCATTTCTTCTGTTTGGGCGCCTTCTTTTCTTTGCTGTTCCAGGCAAATATCCAATCGGATGGCACGGGCGGCGGCAAGTTTTTTATCCAGGATTGGCGAAGCAATCATAGCGGCAACAACAAGTAAAACGCAAAGCCAACCGGCCGGAGACTGCATAAACATAATAAAGCTTCCGATAAAGGGAATGCGTGTGCCGCTGTAAATCGCCCTCATTTGTTCGTACAAAACCGGGAAGCGGTCGGCCGCCTCTACCGCATCGCCCTGCAGGCGGAAATGGCGGCAATCGGGGTGATATTCATTCGGCTCTTCAATTTCAACGATACGGTGAACAATCATCATACCGTCAACTTCGTACACGACGATGTCGTAGAGCTTCAGATCTTCTTCGGCGGGGAGTTTTTCGGTTTTAATCAGGTCAAAAATTTGAAGATGGTTATCGATTCCGTTTTGGGTAAGATATGTGTTTTTCTCATTTGTCTGAGCCATCGAGCCGGTTTTCACCACACGATAGTTGGGTATTTTATCGCACTTAAAGCTTTCGGTGCAGCGGATCGCCATTGAGCCGATGAGCATAGCGAGCAAAGCAAAGCAGACCAAGCCCGAAAAGACATGGTCAAGGATTTTGACGACTTTGTTTTCGCCTTTTTTTGTTTTGCTTTTTTTGTATTCCTCTAAGATCTTTTGGTCTTCTTCGCCACAGTTAATCAGACGGAGTGTGAGCTTCGTTATAATCGAGAGACAAACAACCGAAAGGGCGGTGAGCAGCAAGAAGACAATAAGACAAAGCAGAAAAACATATATCTCATAATCCGACATAAAGCAACGACCTTTTACTTTTGAGTTAAGCGGCAAGAAGCGAAACCGCCTCTTGCCGCCAATTTTTAATAAGACAATAATTAGTTAACGGTTCCGTCGGTTACTCGGGCAACAATATTTCCTGCCAAAGCCGTTCTGAATGCATCATGTTCCGCTTTAATGTCCAAAACAAAGGTCTGAGAAAGAGAAATCTCATCCTTCAGCGCATCGGCATCCAGTTCATACGTAAAGGTGCCGTCAGCATTCTTTGTCCAGTTAAAGGTGTTGTCCAGCACGCCGTTGCCGGAATTCTTGAAGGTAAAGATATCCACGGCGGTTTGATCATCCACAGCATACTGCATGGGCGTGGTAACGCCGAAATACAGCTCAGAAGGAACGGCAGATTCCTTGATTGCCTGCGGAGCGTGAGCATTGGGGGTGAAGGTGACCTTCAAATACACAGGCTGACCGTTGTTGGATTCAAAGACAAGCTCCGCTTCATGGTTATCGTTTGCCTGATCCACGGTAAGTACCAGATTGCTCTCAACCTTGTAGATACCATAGGTACCCTCACTGACGGCATCGGCAATCGTGACCTTGCTTTCCGAATAGGCATCAATAATATCCGTGGTGCCGACATAGGACCAGGTGGCGTACACGCCACCAATGGTGAGCAACATACAAAGCGCAATTAAAAGACTGAGTTTTTTCATAAAAATTTACTCCTTTATTAAAATATACAAGTTGTATTATATCACTCCCCAAAAATTTTTCAATAGATTTTGACAAATTTCTGCACAAATTAAAAGATTATAGTGGAAGCGAGGGGAAATCCCCTCACTTTCAAAATTATTTTATCAAGTCTTTTTCGTGCAAAACAACACCGTTATCTTGAAATTTCTTTTGTAGTTTTGAAATATTGATGGAGGTAAAACCATCCGTCATAGCCGCGGCGGTTCCTGCCAATCCACGGCCTCATACAGCAATATCATAGTTTTTCACAACATCAGTTGCCTTTCGTGATAATTTTCATATCCTAATTTCAAAAGTAAATATCTGCAGTATAAATCTCCACCATTTACAAATACTAACATCACGATTTGAAATTAAAGGAGATTTGTATATATGAAAGCAACAGGAATTGTGAGAAGAATCGACGACCTTGGTCGTGTGGTGATCCCCAAAGAAATCCGCCGCACCATGCGGATTCGTGAGGGAGACCCGCTGGAGATCTTCACCGATAATAACGGCGAGGTGA
>JAZNSU010000119.1:0-5319 GCA_045591385.1 Eubacteriales bacterium | reverse complement strand
AATAAGGCAGTCAACTCCTTGGCTCACAGAACGACATGGCTACGATCCGACTTGTTATCCCCAAAGAAATCCGCCGCACTATGCGGATTCGCGAGGGAGATCCTCTGGAAATATTCACCAATCGCGAGGGTGAGGTTATTTTTAAGAAGTACTCGGCCATGGAGAGCATCAGCCAAAAGGTGCAGGTGTTTGCCGATGCGCTGTCCCGCGCGACGGCCAAGCCGGCGGCCGTCTGTGATCGAGACACGGTGCTGGCAGTGGCCGGCATTCCCAAGAAAGACTATCAGGAACGAGGCGTGTCCGAATCGCTGGCCGATCGGATGCATCGGCGGGAAAATTATGTGCGCCGCGCCGGTGATACAACCCGCGCCACATTGACCGAGAGCGGGTCGGCTTCCCTTTCGGTGGTCGTTCCCATTATCTCAGAGAGTGACTGCATCGGCGCCATTGTCCTGCTCACCCCCGAAAACGGTGCGGTAGCGACCGAGCAGGACACCAGACTGGCTTCCCTGCTGGCGGCGGTACTGGCATCGGAGATGGCAGAATAAAAAAGGAGTATTGCCTAAGCAATACTCCTTTTATGTTTATCAAACTTATTTCGCAGCCTTTTCAGCAGCCTTAGCCAGAGCCTTGGCAGCCTTATCGGCGAGGGCCTTGAAGGAAACCATATCGTTCAAAGCGATCTCGGCGAGCATTTTGCGGTTGAGCTCGATCTTAGCGAGCTTGAGGCCGTGCATGAAGGTGGAATAGTTCATACCGCACATTTTAGCGGCGGCATTGATACGGGTGATCCACAGTCTGCGGAAATCTCTCTTCTTCTGCTTACGACCGATGTAGGCGTTCGCCATGGAACGCATAACGGCGATGTTAGCGGTACGGAACTGCTTGGATTTTGCACCCCAGAAGCCCTTGGCCTGCTTCATGATCTTATTTCTGCGCTTACGGGTAGCCAATGCGCCTTTTACTCTTGCCATTTATATCAACTCCTTCGTATCGTCTTAATTATTTATAGGGGATCAGCTGCTTAACGGCGTAGACATTGGTCACGTCAGCATAAGCGGCCTTGCGCAGATTTCTCTTGCGCTTGGTAGACTTCTTATTCAGAATATGGGACTTGTAGGCATGGGCTCTCTTGACCTTGCCCTTTTTGGTGAGATTGAATCTCTTTTTTGCACCGGAATGTGTTTTCAGCTTAGGCATGATAGAACTCCTCTCTGTTGTATCGTTTATTTATTAGGCTTTGCCACAAGAAACATCGTCATATTACGCCCTTCGAGTTTAGCGGGCTTATCCACGACGCCGACATCTTCCAGAATTCCTGCGAACTTTTCGAGAAGCTGGGCACCGATCTCGGTGTGAGCCATCTCGCGGCCGCGGAACCGCACGACCACCTTGACCTTATTACCGTCTTTCAAAAAACGGCGGGCATGGTTGGCCTTGGTATTGATATCGTTATCTTCGATCTTGCAGGAAAGTTGAACCTCTTTGACTTCCACAGTCTTCTGATTCTTGCGCTGTTCTTTATCGCGCTTCTGCTGTTCAAAGCAGTACTTACCGTAGTCCATAACGCGGGCGACGGGCGCAGGCGTGGCCTTGGGCGCGATCAGCACCAGATCCAGACCCCGTTCTTCGGCGATCTCCAGCGCGCGCTTGGTGGAAATGACACCGAGCTGACTGCCATCGGCATCAATCGCACGGACTTCTTTGACTGTGATCTCCTCATTGATGAGCAAATTTGCTGTCTTTATGCAAGACACCTCCAAACACAAAAAAATACGGAAACAAACCGTTCCCGCACACAAAATAAGCCTGTATTGGCTTTCTTTCCTATTGACCGACATCCGACGGACGGCGGTGAGAACGGGAGCGTTCTGCTTTATTGCTCACATAGTATACCTTCTTTTGCCCCGTTTGTCAACCTTTTTTTGAAAAATTCTCTAATATGACAACTTTCTCTCATCCGACCCGCTACAATAGCCTCGGAGGTACATAACCATGATACAAACGAGAAAACGACAATCGACTCTTACCTTAGCCCGTTTTTTTGATGCGGTCGGCGCACCGCTACTGGCCGCGCTGGGTGGCTTTTTAGCCGCGCAGGCCACACTCCCCTTTGGCCTTCTCCCCTTTGGCGTGGCCGCCGCCTGTCTGTATTTTGACCGCGCGGCACTCACGATTGCGCCCGCGCTTGGCGCGGCTGTCGGCTATGCCCTGCAAGGCACGGTGGGACTGCCCTACATTGCGGGCATCCTACTGGCGTTACCCTTGCGGTTTATTCTGGCCGCCATCATCCGCCGCCTGTCCCGCCAGACGGTGTCATTGATCACGGCGGGTAGCAGTCTGCTGTTGACCCATCTGCTGATCTGTTCCTATCACGGATTTCTAACCTTTGATCTCCTCACCGGTGCTCTGTCGATAGCGGCGGGGATGTGCTTTACCTTTTTCGGTTGTACCGCTCTGCCTGCCGCCTTGCAAAGCGGTACCCGCCGCACGGGGCTGACCCAAACCGAGGCAGCCGCTTTGCTTATTCTTCTTAGCATTTTATTTCTGCCGCTGTGTCGCTTTTCCTTTTACGGCATTGCGCCTGCCCGTATTCCTGCCGTATTTGCCGTGGTCTGTTTTGCGGTTTGGGGCGGAGCGGCCATGGGCGGGATGAGCGGTGCCATTGTCGGCACCATCCTTTCCTTTGCTGCCGAAGGGACAAGCCACATCATTGCCGCCTATGCCGTGGGCGGAATTCTGGCGGGATTGATCGGACGCAAGGGACGACTGCGCGCCGTCTTTGTCTTTTTGCTCGGCTCCACCGTTCTTTCCCTTTATATCAACGGCTCACTCTCGGCACTTGCCACATTATGTGAGTCATCTCTGGCCTGCGGTATCTATGCGTTACTTCCCGAAAAGGGCGCGGCGGCGTTGGGGCGGCTCTTTACCCTACGCACCAACGGCAAGGCCGGGCAGGCCGATTCGGTCTGTGCCTATGTCAGTCACAAATTGACCACCACCGCCCGCCATCTCGACCGTATTTCCCGCACCCTTGCTCCTGCCGAGACGCCAGTTAGCCCTGCCGATCTGCGATGCGATCTGGATCATGCCTTAGAACCTCTCTGTCGGCGTTGCTCCCGCAGCACCGCCTGCCGTGTGGGACAAAGTTTTGATACCGAGAAGATCTTTTCTGCCCTCTGCCGCACGCTGGCCAATCGTCCGCTGACCGCCTCCGATCTGCCTGAACATTTCAAGGAGCGCTGTCCCTCTTGGTCGGCACTCATCAATACCGCCAACACCCAAGGCGCCACCCACCGCACCGCCGTTTTGCAAAATTATGAAGATGACCGCAGCAAAACGGTACTGGCCGCTCAATACGCCTCCCTGTCCCAACTGCTTGATGAGATGGGACAGCAGGTGGGACAGCCTCTGCGTTTTGATGATGCTTTGACCCGCCGTATTGAGGACTACTTTGCCTCGAAATCCTGTCGGGTACAGTCGCTCACCGTCTACCGCGACCATCACGACGGGCTATATATCCGTGCCGTTCTGCGTACCCGCACCGCCCCGAGTGATCGGCGCACGGTGGCCGATTTAAGTACTCTATGCGGCGCTAACCTCACTTTACTGACCTGCGATCCCATCGGCGAGGACTGGCATCTGCTACTGGGGCGGCGGGATAAGTTCCGATTAGAGATTGCCACAGCGCAGTCAAACAAGGACGGAGAGTCGGTCTGCGGCGATGCCTACATCCAACTCTCGCCCCGCCCTTACCATCAAACGGTGGTACTTTCCGACGGAATGGGGTCGGGCGCGGATGCTCACCGCCACGCCACCCTCACCTGCGAGATCTTTGAAAGTATTCTGCAGAGCGGATTCGATGTACCCAAGGCTCTGCGCCTGCTTAATTCGACACTATTGCTGGCGGGCGATACCCAGACCTTTTCCACGCTGGATGTGGTGGACGTTGACCGATTGACGGGGCGGGTAGATCTATACAAACTGGGCGCCGCCGACACGGTTATCCTACGCGGCGGGCGGTTCTATCGACTCCCCTGCTCTTCTCTGCCCGCGGGCATTTTAAGCAACGCCAAGCCCGAACATCGGTTCTTCACCCTTAAAGACGGGGATATACTTCTTCTCCATTCAGACGGCGTGGAACTGACCGACGAGGTATTACTATCCCTGCAAAAGGGCAACGATCTCCATGACATGTGCAAGCATTGTCTGAGCGAGTGCGGCGATCGGCAAGACGATTGCTCGGTGATCCTGATTCGGGTGAAAAGTCGATAAAAATGTATCGTTTTATCCAGATAAAGCAGTAAAATATATTGACTTATTAAAAAAGGAAGCATATAATAATAGGTAATTATTTTTGTTTTCCGGGAGGTACAAAACATGAACAGAGTATACAATTTCTCGGCAGGCCCGTCGGCCATGCCCTTAGAGGTGTTGGAGCGTTGCGCCGCTGAGATGACCGCCTACGGCAGTGCCGGCATGTCGGTTATGGAGATGAGTCACCGCTCGTCCTCCTATCAAGAGATCATTGACAATGCGGAAAGCCTGCTGCGCGAGCTGATGGGCATTCCTGAGAACTACAAGGTTCTCTTCCTGCAGGGCGGTGCTTCGTCCCAGTTTGCCATGATTCCGCTCAACTTAATGCGCAACAGCAAGAAGGCCGATATTGTGCTCACCGGCGCATGGGCCAAGAAAGCCTATTCCGAGGGTAAGAAATACGGCACAATGAACGTGGTTGGCTCCAGTGAGGATAAGACCTTCTCTTATATCCCCAAACTCGATCCCGCTACCTTCACCCTTGATGCCGATTACTTCTACATCTGCCAAAACAACACCATCTACGGCACCCGCTTTGCCAATCTGCCCGAAACCGGCAATGTTCCCCTGGTAGCCGATCTGTCTTCCTGCATCCTCTCCGAGCCGGTTGACGTATCCAAGTACGGTCTGATTTTCGCCGGTGCCCAGAAAAACATGGGACCTGCGGGCTTGACGGTTGTCATTGTGCGCGAGGATCTGCTTGGCTTCTGTCAGGATTGCACGCCGACGATGTTCCAGTATGACATTCATGTCAAGAACGGCTCGATGTACAATACCCCGCCGACCTACGCCATCTATGTCTGCATGTGCGTACTGGAATGGGTCAAGAAGATGGGCGGTCTTTCCGCCATGGCCGAACGCAACTACGCCAAGGCCAAGTTGCTCTATGATTATCTCGATGCTTCGGCTCTCTTTAACGCCACCGTTATGGGCGAGGATCGTTCGATTATGAACGTGCCTTTCGTTACCGGCAATCCCGA
The DNA here is from genome assembly GCA_045591385.1 of Eubacteriales bacterium. Taxonomy (GTDB): domain Bacteria; phylum Bacillota; class Clostridia; order Oscillospirales; family UMGS1783; genus CAKSHC01. The sequence goes on along the minus strand of JAZNSU010000119.1, from coordinate 22 downwards.
CCTGGATGCCCTTATTGAGACG
>JAZNSU010000118.1:0-3153 GCA_045591385.1 Eubacteriales bacterium | reverse complement strand
ATCTTGGAGCAGTACTCCTTGCCCTTTTCAGCGCAAGCGGCGCAACGGGAACCGACGCACTGCACAAAGACGATCTTATGCGGATGCACCCCGTCGGACGGACGCAGAAGTTTTCCTGCCGTCGGGCCGGCGGCGTTGGTCAAACGCTCAAATTCCAAAGAGGTGATGACATCCTTGGACTGGTTATAGGCATACTCATCAAATTTGTCCATCGAGATGGGGTTAAAACCGGTCGCCACAACGATCGCGCCGTAATTCTCGGTAAACTGCTCATCTTTCTGGGTATAGTCGATGGCCTTAGCGGTACAAACCTTTTCGCAAAGCCCGCACTTGCCCGTCTTGAGTTTGGTGCAATAGTTCGGATCGATCGCCGCCACCTTAGGCACGGCCTGCGCAAAAGGAATGTAGATGGCACGGCGGTTATCCATGCCGAGATTAAACTCATTGGGCACTTTTTTCTGCGGGCATTTCTCGGTACACAGCCCGCAACCGGTGCAGATATCTTCCTTAACAAAACGGGCTTTCTTGTTGATGGTTACGGTAAAGTTCCCCACAAAGCCCTTGACATCCTGCACTTCGCTATAGGAGAAAATGCGGATCTTCTCGTGCTGAGCCACGTCCACCATCTTGGGGGTCAGAATACAGGCGGCGCAGTCGAGAGTCGGGAAGGTCTTATCCAGTTGCGCCATCTTACCGCCGATGGTCGGGTTCTTCTCCACGATATCGACCTCAAAGCCGGCATCGGCAATGTCGAGCGCCGTCTGGATACCGGCAATGCCGCCGCCGATGACCAGCGCACGCTTGGTGACAGGGCTCTCGCCGGGGGTGAGCGGCACATTGAGGTTGACCTTGGCTACCGCGGCCTTGCCTAAGATAATGGCCTTCTCGGTACCCACGGGAATGTCTTTATGTACCCACGAGCACTGCTCGCGGATGTTGGCGATCTCCACCATGTAAGGGTTGAGTCCTGCGGCGGCCGCCGTTTTTCTAAAGGTCGCTTCGTGCATACGGGGGGAGCAGGAGCAGACCACGATGCCGGTTAGGTTATGTTCCTTAACCGCCTCGATGATCATCTGCTGACCCGCCTGCGAGCACATATATTGATAGTTGGTGGAGAAAACGACACCCGGCTCATGCGCCAGAGCATCCGACACCGCCTGCACGTCAACCGTGCCCGCAATGTTACTTCCGCACCAACAGACGAAAACGCCTATTCTTTGCATCTGTTTTCTCCTCCTTATTTCCAGTATTTACGCATGGCGCTGACAATGGCCTGCTGCGGCAGATCCTCGTCGACCAACGCCGGAATATCATCGGCATTCATTCGATTGCCGCCCTTTTGCCGCAGTACCGCCAAACGTACCGCCTCCACCATCTTGGCGGGCTCTACCCCACGGGGGCAACGGTCCACACAGGCAAAACAGGACAAACATTTATACAGCGATTCGCTGTTTAACAACGGCTCAATATCGCCCGACTCTACCATGGATACAAACTGATGGGGATGATACTCCATCTCGTTGTATGCAGGGCAGGTGCCCGAGCATTTGCCGCACTTCATGCACTTGCGGGGATTGATGCCGCTGGTGCGAATGATCTCGGCACGGAGCAATTCCTTATTTTCCATCAGTCTTCCTCCTTCACGCCCAGCGCTTCGGCCAGCAGCTCGGTCAGGTACACAACGGGAATCTCGCTGTTCTTCTCTACATTATAGCGACACAAAGGACAGGCCGTAACAATCTCAGTCGCCTGCGCACGCTTGGCGCTCGCCGCTACCGCACTCGCCTTCTTGTCGGCCGATGCCTTATCTTCCAGCACCACGTAGCCGCCGCAACACTCGTTACGGGCCGCAAAATAGACCGGCTCACCGCCTAAGGCGCGGATCAGATCCTCCATAATGGTCGGGTTCTCGGGATCGTCCATCGCCATGACTCCCGACGGACGGAGCAACAAGCATCCGTAATAGCAGGCGATCTTGCGATTTAAGGGGTTTACCACCTTTTCCTTAATAACGTCATACCCGATCTTATCCCGCAGCAGTTCCAGATAGTGCAGCACCTCGGCTTCACCCGCATACTGCTTATCTTCGCTTGCCATGTAGTGGTTGACACGGAAGGCAAACGCCTCGTCATTCTGCATGGCATAATTGGTCTGTTTGAGCACGTTATGGCAAGCCGAGCAGACGCTCACCAACGGCTGATTCTTATCTCTGGCCTCGCACAGGGCACGCACCGACGACAACTTGGTTGCCCGCTCGCTCGACGAGGTGGTGAACACGCCGCCGCAGCATTGCCAGTTTTCGATCTCCTCCAGCGTAACCCCTAACACCTCGGCACAGGCACGGGCATACTTGTCCAGCACCTTGGCCTTGGTTTTCAGGGTACAACCGGGAAAGTAACTCACTCTCATTTTGCTCTCCTTATACCATCTGTTCGGGGTGGAACACTTCATCAAAACGCTCGGCAGTCAAAAATCCGAGTTCTACACAAGCCTCTTTGAGCGAAATGTTATCCTTAAAGGCTTTCTTAGCCGTCTTGGCCGCATTTTCATACCCGATATAGGGGTTAAGCGCCGTAACCAGCATCAGCGAATTATGTAAGTTATGATGCATCTTCTCTTTATTGGCCTTGATGCCGACGGCACAATTCTTATTAAAGGACACAATGGCCTCGGCAAGCAGTCGGCTCGACTGCAGGAAATTATAGATGCAAACGGGCATAAATACGTTCAGTTCAAAGTTGCCCTGAGAAGCCGCCATGCCAACCGCTACATCGTTACCCATAACCTGAACGGCCACCATCGTCACCGCCTCACACTGGGTGGGGTTGACCTTGCCGGGCATGATGGAGGAACCGGGCTCATTTTCGGGAATGGTGATCTCGCCCACACCGTCACGGGGACCGGAAGCCAGCCAGCGGATATCGTTGGCGATCTTCATCATATCACAGGCCAGCGCCTTGATGGCGCCGTGCGCGAATACCAGCTCATCCTTGGAGGTCAGCGCGTGGAATTTGTTCTGTGCGGTGATGAACGGCTTGCCGGTGAGTGCGGCGATCTTTTCGGCGACCAGGGTATCAAAGCCCTTGGGTGCGTTGAGACCGGTACCTACGGCGGTTCCGCCCAGCGCAAGCTCATAGAGCGGCTTTACGGACA
>JAZNSU010000117.1:0-2289 GCA_045591385.1 Eubacteriales bacterium | reverse complement strand
TCCTTGATGATGACCATCATTTTTACAACAAACTCCCAATGGGCGTCTTTTTGTTCACGGGTCTTCTGCAACTGTTCGGGGTTCTTGTCAAAGCCCTCAATGCAGTTTTCTTTGGTCCATTTGAGAGCCTTTTGGAACTCGGCTTCGTCGTAGATGCCCTCGGTCATGCGGCGGATGATCTCCACCTCGTCAACCGACTCGACACGCATCCCCAGATAATCCTCAATGAAATTGGGGTCGATGATCGAACCGCCGATGCCCATGCAGATCGAGCCGATCTGCAAATAGGATTTGCCTCGCATGGTGGCGGCGGCTACGGCGGCACGGCCGAAACGAAGTAATTTTTCCTTTACATCGTCAGGGATAGAAGTATCATTCAGATCCTGCACTTCATGACCGTATATGCCGAAAGCGGGCAATCCTTTCTGCGCATGAGTGGCCAAGACCGATGCCAGATATACTGCGCCCGGACGCTCGGTGCCGTTAAAGCCCCAAACGGCCTTGATGGTATCCTTGTCCATATCCATGGTCTCGGCGCCGTAGCACCAGCAGGGGGTCACGGTAAGCGTAATGTCCACGCCCGCCTTGCGGAATTTATCGGCGCAGGCGGCGGCCTCGCCGACACGGCCGATGGTGGTATCGGCAATAACAACCTTAACCGGTTCGCCGTTGGGGTATCTGAGATTCTCCTCAAAAAGTTTGGCGGCGGCCTCTGCCATATTCATCGTTTGGTCTTCGCGCGATTCCCCTACGCCCAGTACGCCCCGACGTCCATCAATCGTAGGACGGATGCCGATAACAGGATAATCGCCGATCAATCTGGATTTTGCCATAATAATACCTCCAAAAATTATTTTCTAATTGCATTATAGTATGATTTCTGTTATAATGCTTGTATAATTTTCGGGTATTTTTATGACGATATTCACTTTTTGGAGGATTGCGATGAAATATGCCGATTATATTGAGCGAAAACGGCACGGTAAGCCCGATTTTCCCATTCAATATTATGACGTAGATGAGCGCCATCCGCAGTACATCATGGTTCCACACTGGCATAAGGAGTGGGAATTTATTCGGGTACTGGAGGGGGAGTTCCCCATCAATCTGGGCGGGGTGGAATATCGGCTTGGGCAAGGTGAGGTCTGGGCGGTAGCCCCCGGACGCTTGCACGGCGGTGAGCCGAAGAACTGCCATTACGAATGTATCGTTTTGGATCTGAATATGCTCAAGCGTGGCCGCAAGGATGCTTTGGATCGGTATTTATCCCCCTTAATGGGCGGGCAGGTGGCCTTGGTCAGGGCGCAGCTGGACGGGGAAGTAGCCTCCGTTTGTCATCAACTGTTCGGTATTATGAAACAGGCGCCGCCCCGCTATGAACTTTTGGTGTATAGCCTGCTCTTCGGTTTGTTCTCGCAGATGTACGAGCAGGGTTTTATCGGGCAGGGCGAGAGTGTCGCGCGGGACACGCAGGCGCAAACGGTTATGACCTTGCTGGACTGGATTGAGGATAATTACACCGAATCCATTACGTTGGCCGGTTTGTCCGATCGGGTGGGGCTCAGCCGTAAATATCTCTGCCGCATCTTCAAGGAATATACCGGCAAAACGGTGGTGGACTATATCAACGAACTTCGTATCGACAACGCCTGCCATGAAATGACGGTTAAGGATATGTCGGTAACTCGGGCGGCTTATGACAGCGGATTCAACGATCTGAGTTATTTCTGTAAAGTGTTTAAGCATTACAAAGGAGTCACGCCTCGAGCCTATAAGAAGATGGAGCCGTAATGGCTCCATCTTCTTATATATGTTTCCGGATATAATCAAAGTAGTATTGATGTCCTTCGGTATTGGGATGAACGGCATCGGTAAAGTAGCGCTGCTCATGGGGAATGGCGTCGTAGCAGTCAATGACCGTAATGCCGCCGATCGACTCGATTCGCTCACGCAAGGCGGGATTAAGTTCTGGCAAAGCGCCGAAATCGGTGATGCTGTCATAATCGTTGCGCCACAAGGGGAGTAGGGCATAGATGCGAGCGTGAGGATATGTGGTTTTCAGATTGCGAAAAAAGCCTTCGGCATCGTCGAGCAATTCCCGTCCTTTAACGCTCCAATCGTTGGTGCCGTAGGCCACGGTAATCATATCGGGCTCAAAGTCATCGCGTAGTGCGGCGTAGCCGGATCGGAACTTCTCGCCGGCGATGGATTGGTTGCGCACCTCGGCATTTAGCAAGCGGCTCAACTTTACAGCATACACATCCTCGGGATGAGCCGAATCGTAGCCTT
>JAZNSU010000116.1:0-10414 GCA_045591385.1 Eubacteriales bacterium | reverse complement strand
ATCACCGTCACCCCCGGTGTGCGGTTTGCGGACGGGGAGATTGGCGATCAGAAACGAGTCATGACTCCCGAACAGGCCAAGAAGATTGGATCGGACTACATTGTAGTCGGACGTCCGATTACGGCGGCGGAAGATCCGGTTGCGGCTTATAAGCGTTGTGTTGCTGAATTTGTAGATTGAGGTGGATAGATATGGAAAAGTTAATTGCTAAAGATCTTCTTTCGATTCGTGCGGTCTTCTTCAGACCCGAGGAGCCCTTTACCTGGGCCAGCGGCATTAAGAGCCCTGTGTATTGCGATAACCGTTTAACGCTGACGGCGCCGCAGGTAAGAAACGATGTGGAAAACGGCTTGGCTAAGCTCATTAAGGAGCATTATCCGCAGGCAGAGGTGCTGATGGGTACTTCTACGGCCGGTATTGCCCATGCCGCCATTACGGCGCATTTGCTCGATATGCCGATGGGCTATGTGCGTTCGGGCGCTAAGGATCACGGTCGTCAGAACCAGATCGAGGGACGTTTGGAGCCCGGTCAAAAGGTTGTTGTGGTTGAAGACTTGATCTCGACCGGCGGCAGCGTGATTGAGGTGGTTAACGTTCTGCGTGAAGCAGGTGCCGATGTGCTGGGTGTTGTCAGCATCTTTACCTATGGCATGCAGAAAGGTTTGGATCGTTTGGCTGCGGCCAATGTAAAGAATGTATCGCTGACCAACTTTGATGTGATTGCGCAGGTAGCGGCGGATGAGGGCTACATTAAGTCCGAAGACGTACAGCGTTTGATTGCTTTCCGTAACAATCCCTCAGACGAGAGTTGGATTGGCAAGGGGGCAAAGGCATGAGAAGCCTGATTGATATTTTGGATCTCTCAACGGCAGAGATTGAGGGCTTACTGACTACGGCACAAGATATCATTGCGAACCCTGACAAGTACGCGCACAAGTGTGAAGGCAAAAAGCTTGCCACCTTGTTTTTTGAACCGTCGACCCGTACCCGCCTAAGTTTTGAGGCGGCTATGATGGAATTGGGCGGTAATGTAATCGGTTTCTCTGAGGCCAGCAGTTCCTCGGCTTCCAAAGGCGAGAGCGTGGCCGATACCGCTAAAGTTATCAGCTGTTATGCCGATATTATTGCTATGCGCCATCCCAAAGAGGGTGCGCCCTATGTGGCATCGATCAATGCCTCCATTCCGGTGATCAATGCCGGTGACGGCGGGCATAACCACCCGACACAGACCTTGGCTGATCTGCTGACCATCTATCGGGAAAAAGGCAGATTGGGCAATATCACGGTTGGTTTTTGCGGGGACTTGAAATTTGGCAGAACGGTTCACTCGCTGATCAATGCGCTGTCCCGTTATGAGAACGTGAAAATTGTGCTGATTTCGCCCGATGAATTGTGTTTGCCTGATTACGTGAAGACGGATGTGCTGGACAAGTGTCATATTGAATACAAGGAAACGCGCGATCTGGAGTCGGCCATGCCGGAACTGGACGTATTGTATATGACTCGTGTGCAGCAGGAGCGCTTCTTTAATGAAGAAGAATATCTGCGCTTAAAGGATAGTTATATTTTGGATCCGCCCAAACTTACCAATGCCAAGGCGGATTTGAGTATTTTACATCCGCTGCCCCGTGTGAACGAGATCAGCGTAGCGATTGACAACGATCCGAGAGCCTGCTACTTTAAGCAGGTGCTCAACGGCAAGTATATGCGTATGGCTTTGATTCTCAAACTGCTGGAGGAGGCGAAACGATGAATATTGATTCGATTACCAACGGTGTGGTTATCGACCACATTACCGCCGGCCGAGGCATGCAGTTATATGAACTGTTGGGTTTAGGGCAACTAGGCTGTCCTGTTGCGATGATTATGAATGTTGGCAGCAAGAAGATGGGTAAGAAAGACATCATCAAGATTGATGCTGACATTACTTTGAATCTCGATGTGATTGGGTATGTCGATCCGAGGGCTACGGTTAATATTATAGCCAATGGAGAACGGATTGAGAAGAAGAGCATTGAAATGCCGAAAGTGTTGACCAATGTTATTCACTGCAAGAACCCCCGTTGTATCACAACGGTAGAGCAGGAGTTGGATCAAGTATTTCGCTTGACCGATTCGGAGAACAACGTATACCGTTGTATCTATTGTGAAGCAAAAGCCGGAAACTGAGAAAGGAAAAAACAATATGGCTACTTTTATCAATGAACCCTCCCATACTTTTAATGAGTATCTTTTAATCCCCGGATATTCCTCCAGTGAATGTATTCCGGCAAATGTTTCTCTTAAAACGCCGCTGGTTCGCTATAAGAAAGGCGAGCAGTCGGCTCTTACCATGAATATTCCGATGGTGTCTGCCATCATGCAGTCGGTATCGGGTGATCGCTTGGCGGTGGCGTTGGCTACTGAGGGCGGTGTGGCCTTTATCTATGGTTCGCAGACGGTAGAAGACGAGGCGGCGATGGTGCGTCGCGCCAAAGGCTACAAGGCCGGTTTTGTTAAGAGCGATTCCAACATCCGTCCCGATGCTACCCTGGCTGATGTTATTGCGCTGACCAAGGAAACGGGACATTCCACCATTGCGGTGACCGAAGACGGCACGGCCGACGGTAGACTGGTTGGTATTGTGACCGGCCGAGATTACCGTGTCAGCCGTATGTCGCCCGATGTAAAAGTGGAGACTTTTATGACTCCGTTTGAGAAACTGATCTGGGCCAAAGAGGGAACGACGCTCAAGGAGGCCAATGATATTATCTGGGATCATAAACTCAACTCTCTGCCTATCGTCAGCGATGACGGCAAGTTGTGCCACATGGTATTCCGTAAGGATTACGATATGCACAAGCAGAATCCAAACGAGTTGCTGGATGTGTCCAAGCGCTATGTGGTAGGTGCCGGTATCAATACCCGTGACTATGCCGAGCGTGTTCCTGCTCTGGTAGAGGCAGGTGCGGATGTGCTGTGTATCGACTCGTCGGAAGGCTTCTCCGAGTGGCAGAAACTGACCATTGAGTGGATTCGTGAGCATTACGGCGATTCGGTTAAGGTTGGTGCCGGTAACGTAGTGGATGCCGAGGGTTTCCGCTTCTTGGCTGATTGCGGTGCTGACTTTATCAAGGTAGGTATCGGCGGCGGTTCGATTTGCATTACCCGTGAGACTAAGGGTATTGGTCGTGGACAGGCCACGGCTTTGATTGAGGTTTGCGCGGAGAGAGACCGTTATTTCGAGGAGACGGGTATTTATGTGCCGGTTTGCTCGGATGGCGGTATCGTGTATGACCATCATATTACGCTGGCGTTGGCTATGGGCGCGGATTTCGTGATGCTGGGTCGTTACTTTGCCCGCTTTGACGAGAGCCCGACCAACAAGGTCAATATTGGCGGTACCTATTATAAAGAATATTGGGGCGAAGGCTCCAGCCGTGTCCGCAACTGGATGCGTTACGATCTGGGCGGCGATAAGAAACTTTCTTTCGAAGAGGGTGTCGATTCTTATGTACCCTATGCCGGCACGTTAAAGGATAACGTGGCTCTGTCTTTGAGCAAGGTGCGTTCGACCATGTGTAACTGCGGTGCGTTGTCCATTCCCGAACTGCAGCAGAAGGCGAAGCTTACTTTGGTGAGCGCCACCAGTATTGTCGAGGGCGGCGCCCATGACGTAATTCAGAAAGAGAAAAGTACAGCACTGAAATAAACAAAAAATAAAATTGTTTACCTGAGTGTGTCTTGACAGTGATTGGCTTTCGATGTATACTAATCATTGTGAAAAATTAGTCGTTTTTTGTGACTGACGGAGTTTTGTGGAGCACCACAGAGGATCAAAGAACGAGAGATTAAGCCGACCGTCTGGGCGCACTTTTCTTCGATAAGATTAGTGCGCCCTTTTTATTGTTTTTGGAGGAAAACTCATGAAAAAAGTTGGAATTGTAATGGGAAGCGACAGTGATCTGCCGATCATTGAGAAGGCAACCGATACGTTGGCTGCCCTCGGTATCCCGTTTGAAGTTCATGTTTATTCGGCCCATCGTACACCTGAGCAGGCGCGCGATTTTTCGATCAATGCCCGTGCCAACGGATTTGGTGTTATGATTGCGGCGGCCGGCATGGCGGCTCACTTGGCGGGGGCTGTGGCGGCTAACACCACTTTGCCGGTTATCGGTATTCCTTGCAAGTCATCGAATCTGGACGGTATGGATGCGTTGTTGTCCACGGTACAGATGCCGCCCGGAATTCCCGTGGCTACGGTGGCGATCAACGGTGGGGTAAATGCGGCGTTGTTGGCGGCGCAGATCCTTGCGGTTGAGGATGCGGAACTGGCGGCAAAGTTGGATGCTAAGCGTGTGGCCGACGCCAAGAAAGTCCTGGAAAAGGACGCTGTTATTACTGCTAAATATAATTGAGTATAAAGGAGAAGAATCATGGAAAAGAAGGAAATGTTGTACGAAGGAAAAGCCAAGCGCGTATATGCGACCGATATGCCTGAGGTATTATTGGTTTCTTATAAGGACGATGCTACGGCATTTAACGGTTTGAAAAAGGGCACGATTGCCGGTAAGGGCGCGATCAATAACCGTGTAACCAACTATATGATGCAGCAGTTGGAAAAAGAGGGGATTCCTACTCATTTTGTTGAGGAACTTTCCGATCGGGACACCTTGGTTAAGAAGGTTACTATCGTTCCGCTGGAGGTTATTATTCGTAACATTTCGGCCGGTTCCTTTGCCAAGCGTTATGGCGTGGAAGAGGGCATTGTATTTGCTGAGCCGACCATTGAATTTTCCTACAAGAATGATGATCTGGGCGATCCGCTGATCAACGATTATCATGCGTTGGCACTTGGTTTGGCTACCAAGGCCGAGATTGAGACCATCAAGAACATGGCGTGCAAGACCAATGAGGTTATGAAGAAGTTCTTTAAGAATCTCAATGTAGATTTGGTTGACTTCAAATTGGAATTTGGCCGTCTGTCTGACGGAACGATCGTGCTGGCTGATGAGATTTCGCCTGACACCTGCCGTTTCTGGGACAGCGATACCCATGAAAAACTGGATAAGGATCGTTTCCGCAGAGATTTGGGCAATGTGGAAGATGCTTATCAGGAAATGATGAAGCGTATTTTAGGCGAATAAATCCGGAGGCAATACCATGGGTGGATATTTTGGTGCAGTCTGCCGAGGGGATGCGGTGGAGGATGTCTTTTTCGGGACTGACTATCATTCGCATCTTGGCACCCGCCGTGGCGGTATGGCGGCCTATGACAAGGAGATCGGACTGCAGCGGGAGATACATAACATTGCAAAATCTCCTTTTCGCACAAAATTTGAACATGTATTCGAGGATATGAGCGGTACGGCCGCGATTGGCTGTATCAGCGACTACGATCCGCAGCCGCTTTTGATTCGTTCGGGCATGGGCACCTTTGCCATTTGTGTGATCGGTACGGTGAACAATGCGCAGGAACTCATCGACAACTATCTGGAAGACGGCGGGCATTTCGATGCCATGACGGGCGGGCGGGTCAATGCGACTGAGTTGGTCGCTTCGCTTATCAGCCAGAAAAAAGATTTTGCCGCGGGGATTCGCTTCGTGCAGGATATTGTTGACGGCACAGCGGCGGTGTTGATTCTGACCGATACCGGTTCGATTATTGCCGCACGCGATAAAGTGGGACGCCTGCCGATGCTGATCGGAAAGAGCGAATATGGGTACTGTGTCACTCTAGAGTCTTTTGCCTATAAAAAATTGGGGTATGAAGACGAAAAGGAACTGGGACCCGGTGAAATTGTGGAGTTGACCTGTGATGGCATGCGCCAGTTACAGGCGCCCGGTAAGAAGAAGAGGATCTGTTCTTTTTTGTGGAGTTATTACGGATATCCGACTTCGACCTATGAAGGGGTCAACGTTGAGATCATGCGCTATCGCAACGGGCAGATCATGGCTCGTAACGATAAGGCGTTGGGAAATACCGATGGTGTGGATTATGTCGGCGGTGTACCCGATTCGGGAACGCCCCATGCGATTGGCTATGCCAACGAGAGCGGGATTCACTTTGCCCGCGCTTTTATCAAGTATACTCCCACATGGTCCAGAAGTTTTACCCCGACCAAGCAGGCAGAACGTAATCGGGTAGCTAAGATGAAGCAGATTCCTGTGCATGAATTGATTCAGGATAAGGAACTGTTATTTGTTGACGATTCGATCGTGCGGGGCACTCAGTTGCGGGAAACGGTAGAATTTCTCTATGATAATGGGGCTAAGGCAGTGCATATGCGTTCGGCTTGTCCGCCCATTATGTATAGTTGCAAGTTCTTGAACTTCTCCCGTGCGACAAGCCCCATGGAATTGATTGCACGGCGTGTGATCATGGATCTAGAAGGGGAAGAAGGGCTCAATCATATTGATGAGTACAGCAATTCTTCGACCGAACGTGGTAAAAAATTAAGAGATGTGATTTGCAAAGAGTTGCATTTGGCGTCTTTGGAATTTCAATCGCTTGACGGAATTATTGAGGCGATAGGGCTGGAGCCTTGTGATCTGTGTACCTATTGCTGGAACGGAAAGGAATAAATTATGAATATGCAATCGAAATCGGACAGTTACGCAGCGGCCGGTGTGGATATTACCGCAGGCTATCGTGCGGTAGAACTTATGAAAAAACATATTGCCACTACCATGACTTCGGGTGTTTGCTCGGATGTCGGTGGTTTCGGCGGCTTGTTTGAACTGGATATGACCGGTATTACCAAGCCGGTTCTGGTGAGCGGTACCGACGGTGTAGGTACCAAGCTCAAAATTGCATTCTTGATGGACAAGCATGACACGGTAGGTATTGACTGTGTGGCTATGTGTGTTAACGATATTATTTGTGCCGGTGCCAAGCCCTTGTTTTTCTTGGACTATATTGCTTGCGGCAAGAATATTCCTGAGCGCATTGCCGATATCGTCAAGGGCGTGTGCGACGGTTGCGTGCAGTCGGGTGCGGCTCTGATCGGTGGTGAAACGGCCGAAATGCCCGGCTTCTATCCTGTGGATGAGTACGATTTGGCCGGTTATTGCACGGGCATTGTGGATAAATCCAAGATTATTGATAACAAGACCATGAAAGCCGGCGATGTGGTGATCGCGCTGCCGTCCAGCGGAGTTCATTCCAACGGTTTTTCGCTGGTTCGCAAGGTTTTTGATGTAGAGAATGCTGACTTGAAGAGTCCCGTGGCTGACCTGGGCGGCAAATCGATCGGGGAGACGCTGTTGACCCCGACCCGCATCTATGTCAAGCCCATTCTGGCGCTATTGGAAAAAGTTAAGGTAAAGGGTATTTCTCATATTACCGGCGGCGGCTTTTATGAGAATATTCCTCGGAGTATTCCCGAAGGGCTGGGTGCTCGTATCACCGAGTCGGCGGTTAAGGTTCTGCCTATCTTTGATCTGATTGCCAAGACGGGCAACATCAGTCGTCGCGATATGTTTAACACCTTTAACATGGGTGTGGGCATGAGCGTGGTTGTAGCCAAAGAAGATGTGGATACGGCGCTGGCCATTCTGCGTGAGCAGGGCGAGGACGCCTATGTGATCGGTGATATTATCGAGTCGAAAGAAAAGATCACCATCGGCTAAGGAGTTCATAATGAAGGATAAAGCAAGGATTGCGGTGTTGGTTTCGGGCGGCGGTACCAATTTGCAGGCATTGATCGGCGCTGAGCAAAAAGGCATCATTACCAGCGGTGAGATTGCCTTGGTGGTATCGAATGTGACCGGAGCCTATGCTTTGACACGGGCAGAAAAAGCCAACATCAAGGCGGTAACATTGACTAAAAAGTCATGCGGTGGACAGGAAGCCTTTGAAGAAAAGCTGATGGCGCTGCTGGAAGAAGAACAGATTGATCTGATCGTGCTGGCCGGATTTATGAGTATCTTGAGTGAACGATTCACGACCCATTTTGCCAACCGTATTATCAACGTACATCCCTCTTTAATTCCATCTTTTTGCGGGCAGGGATTCTACGGCTTGCGTGTGCACGAAGCGGCATTGGCGAAGGGTGTTAAGGTGACCGGTGCTACGGTACATTTTGTCAATGAAATTCCCGATGGGGGACAGATCTTACTGCAGAAAGCGGTGACCATTCGGGAAGATGACACGCCCGAAACCTTGCAAAAACGAGTCATGCGGTTGGCTGAGTGGAAGATTTTGCCGCAGGCGGCCGAAATGGTATGTAAACAGATCATACAGGAAAGGAAATAACGATGAATATTTACGAGAATAAACCGATTGCCGAGCGTGTAGAGGGTAATTCCTATGTCGGACGCGGCATTGTTGTCGGCAAGACCGAAGACGGAACCAAGGCCTGCGCTGCCTATTTCATTATGGGGCGTAGCAACAACAGCCGCAACCGTGTCTTTACCTTGCGAGATAATGCTTTGTATACCGAGCCTTTTGATGCCTCCAAGGTAGAGGATCCCAGTTTGATTATCTATGCGGCCGTACGTCAGTTTGAAAACAATTTGATTGTGACCAACGGCGATCAGACCGATACCATCTACGATGGGATCTCGGCAGGAAAGACCTTTAGTGAGGCTTTGGAATCCCGTGAATTTGAACCGGATTTCCCCAACCTGACCCCGCGCATCAGCGCTATGCTGACCTTTGGTGAGAAAGATTTTACCTATCAGATGAGTATTCTCAAGAGTGCGGATGAAAAAGGAAGTGCTTGCAACCGCTACACATTCCGCTATCCTGCGCTTAATGGTTTGGGGCACTTTATTCATACCTATGTCTGCGACGGCAATCCCATCCCGACGTTCCAAGGGGAACCTGAGCGTGTGGTGATTCCTAACGATATCAACGCGTTTACCGACTCGCTCTGGACGGCGTTGGATGCTGATAACAAGATCTCTCTGTATGTCAAGTATATCGACCTTACAACGGGTGAGGCCGAGGAACGTTTGATCAATAAGAATAAATAAGGAGAAACGGGATGTCGAATAAGGATCAATATCTCTCTCCGTTGTCTACGCGTTATGCCAGCCCTGAAATGCAGCAGGTGTTCTCCGAGAACTTTAAGTTCCGTACTTGGCGTAAACTGTGGATCAGTCTGGCTAAGGCCGAAAAGGCGCTGGGGCTGGATATTACGGATGAGCAGATTGCCCAATTAGAGGCATTTGCGGATGATATCAATTACGATGTGGCGGTGGCACGGGAAAAGGTGTGTCGGCATGACGTGATGAGCCATGTTCACGCCTACAGCCAGCAGTGCCCTAAGGCTGAGCCGATCATTCATTTGGGCGCGACCAGTTGTTACGTTTGTGACAATACCGATGTGATCATCATGCGGGAAGCGTCCAAGATCCTGATGCAGAAGATGGCGCAGGTGGTTAAGAATTTATCGGTCTTTGCCGATACCTATAAGGCGATGCCTTGTCTGGCCTATACCCATTTGCAGCCGGCGCAGTTGACTACGGTCGGCAAGCGGGCAACCCTCTGGATCCATGAACTGATTATGGATATGGAGAATCTCCAGTATCAGATGGATCATCTGAAATTGTTGGGCAATAAGGGTACGACCGGCACGCAGGCCAGTTTTATGGAACTGTTTGGCGGGGATGAGGCCAAGGTTAAGAAACTGGAGCAGTTGATTGCCGAAGATATGGGATTTACCAGTTGTATGCCGGTTTCGGGGCAGACCTATTCCCGTAAGGTGGATTCCTATTTCTTGGCGGTGCTCTCGGGTATTGCCCAGAGTGCCTATAAGTTCTCCAATGATCTGCGTATTTTACAGTCGTTTGAAGAGATGGAAGAGCCGTTTGAGAAGACACAGATCGGTTCTTCGGCCATGCCATATAAGCGCAATCCTATGCGCAGTGAGCGCATTTCGGCCTTGGCGCGCTATGTGATTGCCGATTCGATCAATCCCGCCATGACGGCAGCCACCCAGTGGTTTGAGCGCACCCTGGACGACAGCGCCAATAAGCGCATTTCAGTTTCCGAAGCCTTCTTGGCTGTGGATGCCATTTTGAATATTTATATCAATATCACGTCCGGACTTGTGGTTTATGAAAAGGTTGTTACCCGGCGCGTGATGGAGAAACTGCCCTTTATGGCGACCGAAAACATCATGATGGAATCGGTTAAGCGCGGCGGCGACCGTCAGATGCTTCACGAGATTATCCGTGTTCATTCCCATGCTGCAGCGGCCAAGGTAAAGCTGGAGGGCGGACAGAACGATCTGATTGATCGGATTGCGGCCGACGAGAATATTCCGCTGACCAAGGATGAGATCGTAGCACAACTGGATCCGGCTAAATATGTTGGTCGCAGCGTGTCGCAGGTCGAGGAGTTCTTAGCGGATATCGTAGAGCCCATACTGGCTCAGTATGCGCCCGAAACTGAAATTGTAGCCCAACTGAACATATAAGGAGAGAA
>JAZNSU010000115.1:0-3184 GCA_045591385.1 Eubacteriales bacterium | reverse complement strand
GTGTTTGAATGCGAACGCACAGTATGATGGAAGAGATGCCGTCATCAAAGATATTCTGTTTGAAAAAGATTGTCTTTCGGTCCAATCATATCATGTAGTGAGCGATTCCAAAATTCGTGTTCAATTTTCTGAACCGGTTGCTATGGCACCATTGGCTGAAAACGGACCGCTTCGCATAGAACTGCATGCAACCCTTGGCTGGCTTAATGCAAATAATGAGCCCGGTGATGCTAGTGGCAAGATAACCGACCCTGTGAAAAAGAGTTGGCCGGCGGTATCGGCAAAGACAATTGGCGATGGACAGTGGATCGAGGTGGATTTTGGCGGAACGTCCGTTTCGGATGCGCTTACATATGTAAAGGAAAACAGCTGTACATTAAATTTGCATTTTTCTGATCATGCGGATACAGATGTGTGGGGCAACTACGGAGAACAGACCAATAATGGGTTTATTGACGGAATTTGGGCTGTATCTAATAAATGCCCCTTGCTGGCTATCAGCGGTAAACACCGTACCGATGTGTCGGGGGATACCCGATACAAGGAACTTTCTTATGCGGCCAAGATTGGGGGCACCTATTATCATACCGTAGCCAAGGCGTTAGAGGCGGCTAAAGCGGGGCAGACAATTCTGGTGCAGACCGATGACGCAGTTGCAAATCGTATCGTGGAAGTGCCGGCAGGAGTCACTTTAGATCTGAACGGGCATCGTGTTATGGCCGATAACCTGATTTCTTTTGGGCAGATTGTTGACAGTTCGGATGGTAATGGTGCTTTGATTATCAGTCAAAATACAGCTGAGGCTTTTGCTTCTTTCCAGGTGGAAAACCGTGCATTGCCGTTGTATGATACGGATTGTGGCGGATACCGATTCTTTTCTTATCGAATTATCAATGGCGGTACGCAATTTGATCCAAATGACAACTCTTGGGTCAAATACGGATTTAAGATAGTCTTTGATTCGATGGATGCATATAAATTGTTGGTTCGTGAGGATAATGCAGCGGTAGAGGTGGAAATTAATGTCAATGGTCACTCCTTTACCTATCGTTTTTCTCAAAAAGTAGCAGAACAATTATATGAATTCATTAAAAAAGATTTTGAAAATCGTAGTAAATATGCGTTCATATTAAAGATCAAAGGACTTGACGTGTTGGGAGAGGATTTCAACGTCAAGGCGTACCCTGTTATTTACTCGTCCCGCGATACGATCGGTACGGCAGACACGATCTCTTTTCGTGGAGAACATGATCCTTATACCGCGGCAAAGACATGGATTGCTGAGCAGATCGAAAATGACACATTGTTCTCCTTTGATTATGATGGAATTCCTTATTCTAGCCATATAAAAACAGACTGGATTAAGACGGAGACACGAACAGATACCGGATGGGTTGTTACTTATACACATAAGGAGGATCAGGTAGTAGCGAAGTCGGTAATTACTTTTGATCCCGAAATGGCTTCCTTGGAATGGACAAACCATTTTGAGAATAAAAGTACAACAACGGCATCGAAAGTGATTAGCAATATTCAAGCGGCAAAGACTACCGTGTCGGTAGATAGTCCGACATTGACAACGGCCTACGGTTCTACGGCATCGGCCACCGATTTTGCACCTATTGTAGAGGATCTGACTACTAATCCAAACTACACGATGCAAACAACCGGCGGACGTTCCTCACAGGGTGCCTTCCCGTATTTCGATATTAGCAACGGCGAATACGGCGTTACCGGCGGTATTGGCTGGACGGGTAACTGGAAAGCGGAATTTGTCAATAGTGGCGGTAATATCAAGATCACTGCCGGCATGCAGGAAACAAGCATTTCCCTGTATGCCGAAGAGCAGATGCGTACCCCCATGATTATGATTCAGTTCTTTAAGGGGGATCAGGCTGAGGGGCATAATGATTTGCGCCAGTTAATCCTGAAAAATTACACACCGCAGGAGAACGGTGCACCGGTGCGTGTTCCGCAGTTTTTCTCGGTTAACGCTGCAGGTGACGAGAACAAGTTGATATCCTTTATGGAAGCAAAAATAAACAGCAGAGAAGCAGAAGGACTCTGGATCGACTCAACGTGGTACGGAGAACAGACCAACGAGGATACGGTTGGAACCGAAACTTGGATTGACCAGGTTGGCAACTGGTACTTTGCTACGGATCGTTATCCGGCTAACAATATGCTCGAGCTCGGTACATGGCTGGAAGAGCAAGATAAAGAATTCCTTTTGTGGTTTGAACCGGAGCGTGTGGCTCATGGAACGGAACTGGCTAAGGATGAATATATATTACGCAAAGATGCCGCTCCTGGTCATGGTGCGTATTCAATCTTGGGCAAGAAAATTCACGCTACCATGTACCTATATAATTTTGCCGACGATGAACTCTGCAATCAAATGGTTGATAGGATCAGCGACATCATTCAGGGCAGTAAGATCACCTGGTACCGTCAGGACTTTAATATTGATCCGGAATCCTATTGGAGTTATAACGATACTACAAACACAAACCGGACCGGCATGACCGAGATCAAGTACATCACCAACCTCTATCGATATCTGGATGAATTGGTTGAACGTAATCCCGGTTTGATGATCGATAACTGCGCATCCGGCGGTAAACGCTTGGATCTGGAAATGATGAAGCGTTCGGTTCCGTTGTGGCGCACTGACTATGCAGAAAAAGAAGGCGCATGTGCCGCTATGGCGGACAATGTGCGATCCATCAATTTCAACCTGACATGGTGGCTGCCGATCCACGGCGGACGGTATCCGATTAACAACCGGTCGGGCAATGATCTGTATGATCTGCGCGCTATGTTAAGTGCCGGTGTCGGCTTTGGCGGACTGGATCATTTAGATGAGCCAACTGAAATCGCGCCGGCTTTGGCGGAAAACCGAGTGAATCGTGAGATGATGTATGGCGACTACTATATGCTTTCTCACGGTACCGATTCTGCCGTTGCCAAGCAAAATGCCGCCTATCAGTTCTATCTGCCCGAAGAGGGTAGAGGCTATGTTATGACCTTCTGTCCCACCGATGCTTCTTCTTTTGAGGGTACGTATATCCTTAGAGGATTGGATGCTAATGCAACGTATCAGTTAACTAATGCCGATACAAAGGTAACGTCTACGAAAACTGGTTCGGAATTGATGACGAGCGGTATCACTTGCCAATATACC
>JAZNSU010000114.1:0-24134 GCA_045591385.1 Eubacteriales bacterium | reverse complement strand
GTTCGCCATTGGTGGTAACCGCCCGTTGTTGCTCGGCCGTCAACTGCCCTTTCACGATGGGCTTTTCCACGACAAATTTAGGCTGATCACTCATCACAAGCCACCACCTTCCGTTCCAAATCGCTCCCCTTATATTTCTCATAGCGGCGCACCGAGGATCGGCCTGCCTCAAAAGAGCAGACGGCCGCATAGTCACAATATTTGCAAGCCGTATCGTCACCGCCTTTGGAAAGAGGCATAGGGGTCACATCACCCGAGAGCAGTTCCTGACCCAGTTTCACAAGCAAAGACACCAGATGCTCCTGCAACGCCGCAAAGCCCCGTTCGGAGATGAGGTTACCCTTGAGGGTATCACCCTTGGATACCGTGACATCGATAAACCGTCCTTGCAATTCCCGCTCCATGGCAGTCAGCACCTGCACATCATTGATCAGCAAACCGTTCTGGGCACCTTGGCGAGCCAGTTGCAAGGCCAATTCATCCTCACTCGGCGGGGCATCGCCTGCCGACACGCTGTAAAATTGCTGTCTGGCGGGATAATACAATACCCCCGCCGGGCGCAGAGCCAGCCCATAGCGCTCGCCCCCATTTTGCATCAACGAGAACAGATACAGCAGCATTTGGGCGGCGTATCCATTATAAATATCATCAAAATCAAACTTTTTAAGTCCTGTTTTATAGTCCACGACACGTAAAAACCGTCCGTTTTCGGTCTGCATACTGTCGACACGGTCAACCGTACCCTCGACTCGTATACTGCCCCCCTCAAATTCAATGCAGATGGGGGACACGGTGCCGTCACGCCCGATGGTCAATTCAAAATCCTCAGCACAAAAAGCCGATTGGGAAAACTCATCGCAGAGTTTGTCAATCAGTTCGTGCACCGCTTCCTTGGTGCGGGCAAAGAGGTAACGGAAACGCGCCGAGCGTTCCCCTCCGCCGAAATAGCCTTGCAGATAGTCTTTCATGCCGGCATCGACTAAATCGTAAACCCGATCCCGATCCTCTTCCCAGATGGGGGTTTGGCTTTCCTTGGCGTATTGCCCGAGCACCTTTTCCATCATATCATGCACAAAGGTGCCCAGTTCCCGTCCCGACATTTCGGCCCGTTGCAAGGGTTTCAGGCGCAGAACATATTTGCAGAAATACTTAAATTTACAACCCGTCAGCGTATCTAGACTGGTAGGCGATACCGCCAGTCCGTCGCCCTGAATCCGCTTTTCTAAGACAGACGAATGGGCGATATCTGCCTTGCCGATCTCGCGGGCACGCATGGCTAAATGCAACCGATCCCGATAGGTCGGATGATTTTCAAAAAAGGTTAACAATCCCTCGTCGGTAAACCCACCCGACACCAGTTGGTCAAAGGCCGAGGGGCAATCCCATACCCCGTCGCGACCATGGGTGACCGTTATCTGCGGGAACAGCGCCCGTATCTGGTCAAAAAATTCAGAGGCCATGGCCGGATCATGCGTGTCGGTCAGTTGATGATAGGACACAAACAGTTTTTCGGTGGGCATGCCAAAGGCCAGATAAGCATAAAACCACTCGTCCCGACCGTCGGCCATATTGTCCTCCCAGTCCACGCCTGCCGTGCGCAGACAATCCCGATCGCCGGCATTAACCAGATCGTTCTCGGTGGCGTGAGCCGGAAAACTGCCGGCATTGACACCCATCACAAAAACAGCGCGCCGACCGATGGTACGCACATGGTCGACCCGTCCGGTGAGCACCTCGTCCACCGAAGTGGGGATGCGCCCGATGTCGTATCCCGCCAAGGCGCAAGCCCACAGTTGGCGGAAGAGATCGGGGTCGGTAGGCATATCGCCCGCCGCCTCGTAAAGAGCACCCAGCACCTTGCCGAGAATCTCCCACGTCTGTTCACATTCCTGCGCTTGCGCATGGTCACCCTGCGCATCCAGACGCACCGTTTGTTCTTTGAGCCGCTCAGCCACGCCTACCGACTCCATATACTCGTACAGAGCGCGGCAGACATCAGCCACCGTGCCGTTCCCTGTTTGTTTTAACCGAAGGATTGGTTCCATGATCCGACGGCGGTCGGCATTCAGCCCATCCAACCGCAACTGCGCATTCTCGGTCATTTCCATGGCAAACCCGTCGGGGTTATCGACAAAATCCTTTTTCCATTGACCGGGCAGAGGCTCCCACACGGCGCAATATCGCTGCATCCGTCCCAGCGCCTCATCATCCAGCGCGGTCAGACCCGTTTTAATATGGGTGAGCACATCCTCGGTAGTAAAATCGTCGGCCGCAATATCCAGAGCCGTACTGAGCAACAAGGCCAGAGGCTTGACGGCGATATGGGTTCTTTTATCGGTAAAGACGGAGATGCCGTGCATTTCCAGCACGCTGTCGAGCACACCCTTATACTGGCTCTCGTCCCGACACAATACGGCAATCTCCCCGTCGCGGTAGCCCTCGCGGCGCAATTTGGCGATATGGATGGCTACCTGTTCGGTCTCATCAAAGCAATCGGCGGCGGCGTGCAGGCAAAGGGCATCGGTATCCCCCTCAAAGGCGGGGGCATTGGGTAAGAATAGATAGCGGCGCAGATGCGAAAGGGCATCCTGTTCCTGTTCCTCTTCGATGCGCACCGCCTCCACCGACACCCCGCACCCCTGTGCCAGACGGCGCAGTTGTGCCATGGTCTTGGCGGGGCGGGCAAAGACCGACTCCCGCTCACTCTCGGCATGGCGAGGATCGGCGGGCAGGGCGAAAGTAATATCACTGTGTTTCATTAAACGGGAAAGTAAATCCAGTTCAGCGGCGGAAAAATAATAAAAGCCGTCGACATAGACACGGTATCCGTCAAAGACCGAAGTTTCATCCAACAAAGCAGCCGCCTGCTCCTGTTCATCCAAGGCAAAGGCGCCCTCTTCCATCATGACCCGATACTGACCAACAATACGAGCCAGTTCCTCTAATTTCTGACGGCGGGCACCCATTGTTTGCGCCGCCGACTCCAGTTCTTCGGGCAAGATGCGAGAACGGCGCATCTGCTCTTCGGCACGGCACAGTTGGGCAATAAAACCGGGAGTCACTCTGGCTGAAGCATAAAACTGCAAGCTATCCCGCAGTTTCATAAAGGCGCGAAGCATAACGACCGAGGAGACCGCCGCATCGGGTTGACGGCTCAGACTACGGCCGCAGGCGATCATGATCCGACGAGCCAGCCGCTTAAAACTGACCACCTCGGCTTTTCCTCCGAATCCTTGCGGGCGCAACTGCATCAGGCGATGCTCGGCGTGAACGGTAAACTGCTCAGGAACCAAAAACAGACAGGGCTGTCCCCTGTCGGCATCTGCGACAAATTCCCGATATAACCGTTGCCGATTTTCCAAATGTCCCAAATAAAAACGGATCATGAGCCCCTCCGACAATTTTTATACTTTATTATACCACTCATGCCTTGAAAAAGCAAATAGACTTTGATATACTATATAGCAAGTGAGGAGGTGAGGGTATGACCTATGTTTCGCACAGTCCCATACAGACAACCGAATTTGCCATGGACTTTGCCAAGACGCTAAAGGGCGGTGAATTTTTAGCCTTTTACGGCGATCTTGGAGCAGGCAAGACCCGTTTTATTTCGGGCATTGCACAGGCCTTTGGCTGTATCGATCACGCCTCCAGTCCTACCTTTGCCATTGTCAACTACTATCGCGGAGATAAACCGCTGTGTCATTTTGATATGTACCGCATCGATGCCGACTCGTTGGAAGATACCGGATTTTACGATTATATGGATCAGGGTGTGACCATTGCTTGTGAATGGTGCGAGAACATTACTGAGGAAATCCCCGCCGATGCCATCTCAATTACCATTGAGAAAGGCGAGGAAACGGATACCCGCATCATCCGCATTGAAGGAGGAAATCATGAAAATTTTGGTAATTGATTGTTGTTCGTCCTCCTGCAGTGCCGCCGTAATGGAAGACGCTCGGCTACTCTCCCTGTCCCTACTCGATTGCGGGCTTGGACACAGCAAAACCGTCATGATGCAGATCGACCAAGTTTTAAAAAATGCCGATTTGACCTTATCGGATATGGACTATATTGCCACCACCGTCGGCCCCGGTTCCTTTACCGGCATCCGCATCGGGGTGTCTACCGCCAAGGGGTTATCCCAAACAACGGGCATCGGGCTGATCCCGCTTTCCACCATGGATGCGCTCGCCTACAGCAACACCGCGCCCGACGGGACGGTGATCGCTTGTGTGCTGGACGCCCGCCGTCAGCAGGTTTATAATGCCTTGTTTGAAATGGTGGACGGCAAGCCGGTACGGCTATGCGCCGACCGCGCCCTGTCCATTGAAAATTTAGGCGAAGAACTCAAAGCCAAGGGTGCGCCCGTTCTTTTTGTTGGGGATGGCGCGAAACTCTGTTTTGACCGATTATCGCCCCATATCCCCTGCCGTATGGCACCGCCCAATCTGATCGCCGCCACCGCCGCTTCGGCGGGTTTGGCCGCTTTTGAAACGGCTTATTCTTGTAATTTCCGCCCCACCTGTTGCCATGACCTGATGCCGGTGTATCTGCGCCGTCCGCAGGCCGAACGGGAACGACTGGAGCGCTTAAAAACGGAGGATTTATCATGAAACTGATTATTGGCAACGACCATGCAGGGGTCAATCTGAAAAAGGCGATCGTGGCACATCTGACCGAGTTGGGACATGAGGTAACCGACATCGGTATTGCCGCGGGCGAGAAGGCTGACTATCCCGATGTGGCCGAAAAGTTGGCTTTACAGATAGCAGACAAAACCTATGAGTTGGGTATCTTAGTCTGCGGGACGGGCATCGGCATGTCGATGGCGGCCAACCGCATCAGCGGGGTGCGTGCCGCCGCCACATCCTCGGCGTTCGGCGCAAAATTTACCCGTGCACACAACAATGCCAATGTTCTGTGCTTGGGTGAGCGTATTCTGGGTGAGGGCGAGGCACTGCAGTTGGTAGACCTGTTTATTACCACGCCTTTTGATGTGGAGAATCCCCGCCATCAGAACCGTATTGAGAAAATTGATGCCATTGATAAAAAATACAAAGGAGAGTAATGACATGGACAAGAATGTTCACATTATGGATCATCCCCTGATTTTGCACAAACTGGCACTCATTCGCAACAAGGATACCGGTGTTAAGGAGTTTCGCGAGACCATCAGCGAGATCGCTACTCTGCTATGCTACGATGCCGCTCGCAATCTGCGCACCAAGGAAGTAATGGTAGAGACCCCGCTGACCACCGCCAAGTGTAAGGTACTGGCTGACAGCGTGGCTATCGTTCCCATTCTGCGTGCAGGGCTGGGTATGGTAGACGGGATTCTGACCTTGATCCCCAACGCTAAGGTGGGGCATATCGGCCTGTACCGCGATCCCGAAACCAAACAGCCTGTAGAATATTACTGCAAACTGCCCGATCATATTGAAGAGCGTGAGGTCTTTATTGTCGATCCCATGTTGGCCACCGGCGGCAGTGCTATTGCAGCAGTGCAGTTCTTGAAAAACTACGGCGCACGCAAGATCAACTTCCTGTGCATCATTGCCGCGCCCGAAGGGCTCGATGCTCTGCATAAAGCGCATCCCGATGTGGATATTTTCTGCGCATCCTTGGACGAAAAACTCAATGATCACGCCTACATTCTGCCCGGGCTTGGCGATGCGGGCGACCGCATTTTCGGCACCAAATGATGCTGCCGCTTCACTTTGATCTGTCAGCCGTCTGGCGTTGTGTCAGCGGCATCGGTTGCGTAGCCCGTTCGGGCGATCTGCTCAAAAGTTTCGGAACGCATTATCTGATCGTGACCGGCAAGACGGGCGCTAAAAAGAGCGGAGCGCTGGATGATTTTTTGGCCGTTTTTGAAGAAAATGCGATCACTTTTGAGATTTTTGATGCCATTCCTCAGAATCCGCATTTTGACGATTGCTTGGCGGCCGCACACGCTTGCACCAAGCGCCCCGATGCCGTGTTGGGCATTGGCGGCGGGTCGGCCATGGATGCCGCCAAAACAGTGGCTGTCATGCTGGCCAATCCCGAAGTCAAACCCGAAGATTTATATCGTGGGAATTTCAGCCAACCGCTTCCCATTCTCACCTGCGATACTACGGCAGGCACAGGCAGCGGCGTGACCCGCTATTCGGTAATGGAAACCGGCTACGGTGACCATGTAAAAAAGGCGGGATACGGGCACGCGTCCATCATGCCGAGGGTAAGTTTTTGTGACCCGTCCTATCTGCGGGCGCTCCCCCTTTCGGTGGCATGCTCAACGACGGTGGACATTATCGCTCACTGTCTGGAAGCCTATTTCCATAAAAAGACGGGGGTGTTGCCCCGTGCTTATGCCGCTGCAGGGTTGGAACTGTTACACGACAGTTTTTCTCGCTTGCTCGCAGGCGAGTGTGACGATACCGATCGGGAGAAAATCCTGTACGCCTCGCAGTTGGGCGGTATGGCTATTGAATTGACGGGCACCTGTATGGGACACTCCCAAAGTTACGGCATTACCGTGCAGTTGGGTATCCCCCACGGTTTTGCCTGCGGTTATACGCTGGGCGATTTTCTGCGCCTGCAAGCCACCGCGTATACCGATGACGTTTCCTCCGTTTTGTCACGGCTTGGATTTGAGAGCATAGATGCTTTTGAATCGGCAGTTTATTCGATTCTGCCTCCGCTCTCGTTGAGCGAAGCACAGATTGATTCGCTGACCGCTGTCGGTGAAAAGAGCGGGCACATTTTCAATTCCATGGTAGCGGGCACACCCGAACTGTCCCGCATCTTTTATCAAAACTTAGCCAAACGTTTTGCATAAAAAATTGCCGTCTTTCGACGGCAATTTTTTATTCTTCTCCCGTTGTCCGAGCCATGAGATGATGCACCATATCCAGCGGCGCGACCCCGTGATTGACCACCGAGTCGAGCGCCTCAATAATGGGCAACTCTACGGCATAATGTTTTGCCAATCGGACGGCGGCGGGCAGAGCATTTAACCCCTCGACCACCATGCCGACTTCTTTACAAGCCTGCTGGGCGGTGTACCCTTTGCCGATCAGTTGTCCCGCACGGTTGTTACGGGAATGTGGACTGGTGGCGGTGACGATCAGATCGCCGATCCCTGCCAGCCCGAAAAAAGTTGATTGCTGACAACCCATCTTAAGTCCCAGTCTGGTAATTTCGGCCATACCACGGGTGATGATGGCGGCCTTGGTATTATCGCCAAAGCCCAAACCTTGCGATACGCCGGTGGCCAATGCCACAATATTTTTCAGTGCACCGCACAGTTCCACGCCCTTGACATCCCGATTGGTATACACCCTTAGGCAACTGCCCTCAAAAGCCCGTTGTACCGTTTCAGCGGCCGCCATGTCGGTGCCGGCTGACACAATAGATGTGGGCATATCCCGCGCCACTTCCTCAGCGTGCGTGGGACCCGACAGCGCCACCGCGGGATAGCCGAGCTCCTCCTCGATAATCTCGGTCATACTCATTAACGTATCGGCTTCCAAGCCCTTGGCAGCATCCACCAAAACAGGACGTCCCGACAGTACTGCTTTTACCTGACGGGCGGTGGAGCGCACATAGATGCTCGGCACGGCAAAGATAAGCATTTGCGCTCCCTTGCACACGCCGATATCATCGCTGAATGTCATGCCTGTCAAGGTAACCTGCGGCAAGTTGGGGTGCTGTTTCGTATCCTGCAACTGCACAATTTCTTGCGGCAGAGCCGACCAAACGGTAACGGTATGCCCGTTTCGGTATAAACATCTGGCCAGCGCCACACCCCATGTGCCGGCGCCTAGAATAGTAATTTTCATTGGTTTTCCTCCATGTATTGCGTGGGTGTCTTGCCCGTTACGGCCTTAAATACCCGTATAAAAGGATTACTTCCTGTGTATCCCACCATCTCGGCAATTTCCCGAACGGTGTATCGACCGGTATCCAATAAATTCTTAGCATGCAAAATCCGCACGTCCTGTAAATCCGCCTTGGGTGACACCCGAAAGACTTCCTTATATAAAGCATAAAAACGGGATGGACTAATGGGCACCAGCGCCGCCATCTCCTCAACACTCCATGGTCGAGCATAGTCCAGATGGATCTGCCGTCTGGCCTCGTCCAGCGCATCAAACATTTTATTGGCTATATTGTTCTTGTTGCCCCGTCGGATATCCCGCCCAATGCAAAGCAACAGCATTTGCACCATCAGATCGGTCAATTCCTCGTGCCGATCGGCTTTGCTTAACCATTCCCGTTCCATCTGCGATACCAGATCGGTAATATAGTCCCAATCCGATACTATATAATAGGTATCAAACGCCAGCCCGCTCTCTTTCATATACAGCGGAATATTCCCATCGGCATGAAACCAGTCGTGAATCAGGTCGCAGGTCAAAGAGGCGAAGTGCTGAGAGGAATGTTTATCATGCATCACCACCGTCCCTGCCGGCCACTCCCGCCCCTGCGCCTCGATGGGAGTATGGTAACAGATGAAAATATACTCATCTCCCGTATCGGTACGATTGAGCCGAAAGCCCTTTTTTTCAGGCCATGACGCTTTGATATTTGAGAATTTCATACACAAATCCTCCTATCCTCTTTTTCATTATACTCCGCTATGCTAGAAAAAACAATAGAAAATGCATATAAAATCAGTAGAAACGGGTATTTACATTTTCTCCTATTTCCATTACCATGAAAACGAGGTGATAAAATATGATCTACAGACAGGAACATCCCCGTCCGCAATTCATGCGCGACAACTGGGTCAACCTCAACGGCGTCTGGGAATTTGAAATCGACCACGGCGCTTCGGGTATGGCTCGCAAACTCTATGAGCAAGACCATCTGAGCGGCACCATCAACGTCCCCTTCTGCCCTGAAAGTAAACTTTCGGGCGTGGAGCATAAGGATTTTATGCGCGCAGTATGGTATCGCCGCGACCTGTCCATTCCTAAGTCTTGGGCAGACAAGCGTGTCCTTTTGCATTTCGGCGCGGTGGATTATCAAACTACCGTTTACGTCAACGGTCAAAAGATCGGTGAGCACCTTGGCGGCTATACCTCTTTTACATTCGATATTACCGAAGTTCTGCACGAGGGTGTCAACTCTCTCTGTGTCTATGCTTATGATGACACGACAAGCCCCCTTCAGCCGACCGGAAAACAGGCCATGGCCTTTCATTCTTCGGGGTGCTATTATACCCGCACCACCGGCATATGGCAAACGGTGTGGATGGAAGCCGTCGATCCCCTATACATTCACTCGGCCCGCTACTATCCCAATATCACGACCGGCTCTGTGGACATTGAACTGAACCCCTCAACGATAGATACGGATGCTACGGTCACCGCTGTCGCTTCCTTTGAGGGCAAGGAAATGGGTCACACCACCGCCGCCCTTTCGGGTCTGGCGCCCCGTCTGCATCTGGATCTGAAAGAAGCCCATCTGTGGGATGTCGGCGTGGGAAATCTGTATGACCTGACGCTAACCGTAGAAAAAGACGGCAAGGTGCTCGACACCGTTTCTTCCTATTTCGGCTTGCGTGAAGTGGGTATGAAAGGACAGGCGTTCTGCATCAACGGCCGTCCTGTTTTTGGCCGCTGGGTACTTGATCAGGGCTACTATCCTGACGGAGTATACACCGCACCCACCGACGACGATCTGAAAAACGATATCCTCTATTCCCTGCAGCTCGGCTTTAACGGCGCTCGCCTACATGAAAAGGTGTTCGAGGAGCGGTTCTTGTATCATGCCGATAAACTGGGCTACCTCGTTTGGGGCGAGTTCCCCAACTGGGGCTATGACGCACAGACTGAAAACATCAACGGCTTTTTACCCGAATGGATTGAGGAAGTCAACCGCGACTTTAACCATCCCGCCATCATCGGCTGGTGCCCCTTTAACGAGACCTGGCACATAGGCAAGGACAATACCATCATGAATCCCAGCGGTCATCCGCAAGACCCCAGCGTACTGTTACTAGCCTATCGCACCACCAAGGCGATTGACCCCACCCGTCCTTGCATCGACACCTCGGGCAACTTCCATTGTGCCGAGACTGACATATACGACGTTCATGACTACTGTCAGGACGTCGAGAAGTTTGCCGAATTTTATTCTCAGGTAGGCGAGGGCATTGTGCGTGATCAGATCGAGCGCAACAATGTACACCGCCCCTATCAGCATCCGTTCAGAAAAGGACAGCCGCTCTTTGTCAGCGAATACGGCGGTATGCGCTGGGCCGACGAGGATGCCGGCTGGGGTTACGGCAACGCCCCTAAGAGCGAGGAAGAATTCTTTGCCCGCTATAAAGGGCTGACCGATGTTCTGCTTGATAATCCGCATATCCTCGGTTTCTGTTACACCCAGTTGTATGACGTGGAGCAGGAACAAAACGGCTTGATGACTTATGAACGCAGGTTCAAGTTTGATCCCAAGAAATTCTACGAGATCAACACCAAGAAAGCCGCCATTGAAGACTAAAAAAAGGATCCCAACGCTTTAAGCGTAGGGATCCTTTCTATTTTTTACTTGAGGCTGGTCAGATCAATGATAAAGCGGAAAGAAACTCGGCGGGAGGCATCCATATCGACCTGCCCATCTTGATCGGTAATGGGCTTGCTGTTGGAATAGCCGACCGCTTCCATGGCTTGTGCCAACTCGGCACTTTGCGAAGCACAGTAGTTCTTCACGTTATCGGCACGCTGTACGGACAGGGGCATACCGCCGTCATAGGTCACACCCGCTACAGGAGCGATGTGTCCCTCTACCAGGGTCTTAGCCACAAAGTTCTTATACTCATCGGTAAAGACCACCGAGGTATAGGCGCTGACAAACTTATCTAAAAACGCCTTGCCTTCATCCGACAGCACAGCCGAATCCCCACCGAACAAAACGGTGGAATCCATAGCCAACTCACCGGTAACTGCATCCACCGACACGGCAATTCCCTTTGCTTCAAATGCAGAAGCCAGAGCAGTCATCAAATTATTTTTGGTCTGATACAGTTTCTCCAATTCCTCTTTGGTCAGAGAGGCCAGCGTGCCCGTCTGATCCTCGGCCACGTAATGGTTCATTTCCTCGCCGTAGCGATCCCAGTAATTGCCGCTGTAATCATAGAAATTCACGCCGTCAGTTAAAATCACGCCGGCCGTGTGCTCGTAGATATACACGTACTGATAGGTCTTCGTGCCCGATTCCCAAGGCACGGTCATGGTGAACAGGCCGTCGGGGGTCATGGCCGCTCGTGAGGCCGTCAAACCATAGGTATCTTCCTCGGCACGGATATTTAAATGGGCGTAATCGTTACCCTTTTCATTATCGGAATACAGGAAATTGATGGTGTGGATGCCGTCAATGGCAGGCGAACCGCTCACCAATTCTCCGTCGCCCGAGATGTGATCTTCTGTTCCATAAGCAGACAGACCGGTACGCAACGTCACGCTCTTGCCGCCGGCCGACAGCATCAGATACAAACCACGAAGTTCAAACTCATATTCAAGTACCGCATCGGTCATAGAATATTCGATCGTGCCGGCTTCCTTATCCAGCTCATACTGCTTGAGCGCCGTGCAGATCAGTTTATTGCCCTGCACCTCATAGGCAAAGAGTTTATAATCCAGATATCCGTCCTCGGTCTGGAAATACAGTTCGCACCAGTTTTTATCGCTGACACTATGTATGGAATAATTGAGATTGGCTCGTCCCGCCTTAAACTGATACGGGATAGCAGTGATCTTGGTGTCCGAATCGGACCAGCCACGCTCGATATAATCCATATCGGCACGATACTGATCCAGCGCCTTTTCCTCATCCTCTAACATATAATCCCCATGGAACATTTCGGGGGTATAGGTCAGGGATTGATAGATGGCCTCGGCATCTAAGGTTTTCTCGGGCGTACCAAATTTTACAGGGTTCTTGTTTTCGTTCTTGAATACGTAGCCGTATTTGTCGGAATACTCCAGTTTGTCGCCCTTAGAACCGCAGGCAACCAGCGTCACCAGCATAAGCAACGCCAAAGCAAGCGCAAGAATTTTTTTCATGATTTCTTCCTCATCTTTCGTTTATACTGTAAATATTTTTGCAAACTCCGGTCTTTTCATCCGCCTCAATGACTACCCCACACAAAGCGGTCTCCCCTTCAGCTAATTCAAAAGGAATGGGCAGTTTCGTCAAAAACCGTTCGATTACAATTTCCTTTTTCGCACCCAACACCGCATCCACCACGCCGGTCATGCCGGCATCGGTCAGATACCCTGTGCCCCTGGGCAGAATTTGAGCATCCGCCGTCTGCACATGGGTATGGGTGCCCACCAAAGCGGTTACCCGCCCGTCGGCATAGAAGCCAAGGGCACGCTTTTCGCTGGTGGCCTCAGCATGAAAATCGACCAATACGATCTTTCCTGCCCCCTCCAATAACCGATCCAAAGCGGTAAAGGGATTATCCAACGCATCCATAAATGCATTGCCCTGCAGGTTGATAACGGTAACGGTATACGCTCCGCAATCAATATCCACCCGACCGTGACCGGGCACGCCCGACGGATAGTTAGCGGGACGCAAAATGCGCTCATGCTCTTCGAGCAGAGGGTGCATCTGTTTTTTCCCGAAGATGTGATTACCGCCCGTCAGCACGTCGGCGCCGGCATCCAGCAAACTCTGAGCGGCGGCCGGCATCACCCCATTGGTGGCCGAGGCATTTTCACAGTTGATAACCGTCAGGTCAATCCCATGCTGCCGCTTAATCTTGGGGAGTAATCGTGCCACGCAGTCGCACCCGACCTTGCCGACCACATCCCCCACAAATAATATCTTCATGCCTTACTCCTTGCCGCAACACTGTTTATACTTCTTCCCGCTGCCGCAGGGGCAGGGGTCGTTACGGCCGACCTTGGCCGATTTTTTCACGGTGACCGTCTTTTTCTCACCCTCGCCGTGGCTCTGTCCCGTCACCTTGCCCACCGCCTGACGCACGGCAATGCGTACACGGAAGATCATGCGCACCGTTTCATAGCGGATATCATCGATCATCTGGGCATACATATCCGCGCCCTCGTTACGATAGGCCACGACGGGCTGGACATTGGCGTAGGAGCGCAGGCTGATGCCCTGTTTGAGGTCGTCCATGGCATCAATGTGCTCGACCCACTTACTGTCGACCGTATGGAGCAAGACTACCCGTTCCAACTCACGCATCTGCTCTGAGCCGAATTCGGCCTCACGGGCGGCGAACACCGCTTCCGCACGTTCGATGAGCATCTGCTCGACATCAGCAGGGGTCAGTTTAGACAAAGCATCCTCATCAAAAATCAAATCGTTAGGCGTCAGGAACTGGCCAAGAAACTCATGGCGCAGTCCGTCGATATTCCAAGTATCGGGCGTACCCACCAAAAAACGGGCACAGGCATCGGCAATGACCGAATGGATCATACCCATGATGCTCTCATGAATATCCTCGCCGCTCAGCACCTTGCGCCGTTGCTCGTAAATAGTTTCCCGCTGTTTGTTGATAACATCGTCATATTCCAGCACGTGTTTACGGCGCTCAAAGTTCATATCCTCGACCTTTTTCTGAGCATTCTCGATCATCGAGGTGAGCAGTTTATTTTCAATGGGCATATCCTCGTCGATATTGAGGGTATTCATCATAGCCCGCATCCGATCGCCGCCGAACAGGCGCATCAGATCGTCTTCCAGCGACAGGAAGAAACGGGAATAACCCATATCACCCTGACGGCCGGCACGGCCGCGCAACTGGTTATCGATACGGCGGGACTCGTGCCGCTCGGTACCGAGGATGAACAAGCCTCCCGCATCCACCACCGCCTTGGCCTCGGCGGTACAAGCTTCTTTATGCTTATTATATAATTCCTGATAGAGCCGACGGGCGTTGAGGATCGCCTCATCATCGGTTTCGGCATGCCCCGAAGCCTCATAAATCAGGTCTTCGGCAATGCCCATGCCGCGCATATCGGATTTTGCCATATAATCGGGGTTACCGCCCAGACGGATATCGGTGCCGCGCCCTGCCATGTTGGTGGCAATGGTGACCGCGCCGCTGCGACCGGCCTGCGCAATGATCTCAGCTTCCCGCTCATGATACTTGGCGTTCAGAATATGGAAAGGTACGCCGCGCTTTTTGAGCATCCGCCCCAGCAGTTCCGACTTTTCAATCGAAATGGTACCCACCAGTACCGGCTGACGGCGCTGATAACATTCGACGATCTGGTCGATGATGGCGTTATATTTGCCCGCCACCGATTTATAGATGACATCCTGCATATCCTCACGGATCATGGGGCGGTTGGTGGGGATCTCCACCACGTCCATGCCGTAGATCTGCCGGAATTCCTCTTCCTCGGTCATGGCCGTACCCGTCATGCCCGACAGTTTATCGTACAAGCGGAAATAGTTCTGGAAGGTAATGGTGGCCATCGTCTTGTTTTCTTTCTCAACGGTTACGCCCTCTTTGGCCTCAATGGCCTGATGCAGGCCGTTGGAGTAGCGGCGACCGAACATCAATCGTCCGGTAAACTCGTCGACAATGATCACGCCGTCTTCCCGCACCACATAATCTACGTCCCGCTTCATCACGCCATAAGCACGGATGGCCTGATTGACATGATGGAGCAGTTCCGAATTGCTTCCGTCGGCCAGATTGGTGACCGAGAAGAACTTCTCGGCCTTGGCCATGCCGTTGGGGGTCAAAAAGGCCGATTTTGCCTTTTCGTCCACCACATAATCGGCTTCATATTCTTCGATGGGCTTTTTGGTGTCCTGTTCCAAAATAACCTCTTTTTTCATGGTGCGCACCAAGGCATTGGCGCGGGTATACAGGTCGGTACTCTCCTCGCCCTGCCCCGAAATGATCAGCGGGGTACGAGCCTCGTCGATCAAAATGGAGTCCACCTCATCAACCACCGCAAAGGCGTGGCCGCGCTGTACCATCTTTTCCTTATATAGTACCATGTTATCGCGCAGGTAATCGAAGCCAAACTCGTTGTTGGTACCATAAATAATATCACAATTATAAACATCCCATTTTTCTTCAAAGGTCATACCGTGCACCGACAGGCCGACCGTCAATCCCATATAGCGGTAGATGCGACCCATTTCCTCACTGTCGCGGCGCGCCAAATAATCGTTGACCGTCACCACGTGCACCCCCTTACCCGCAAGGGCGTTGAGGTATACCGGCAGGGTAGCCACCAAGGTTTTACCCTCACCCGTTTTCATTTCGGCAATCCGTCCTTGATGCAGGACGATGCCTCCGATCAACTGCACATAAAACGGGCGCATCCCCGTCACACGCTCGCTCGCCTCACGCATGGCGGCAAAGGCTTCGGGCAATAATTGATCCAGCGTTTCTCCGTCGGCATATCTCTTTTTGAATTCCGCCGTCTTACCTCTAAGTTCCGCATCCGACAGCGCCTTATATTCGTCTGCCAACGCCTCCACCGCATCGGCAATCGGCCGAATCCGTTTGAGTTCCCGTTGGCTGTAGGTTCCAAACACTTTTTCAAACAGTCCCATATCCTGCTCCTTAAACCATATTTCCTTTATTATACAACTTTTTTCCTACATATTCAATCCTATTTTGTTGACATCTCCCGACACATATCATAAAATAAATATAATCTGGCTAAGGAGAAGACTATGTTTCATATTGTACTGGTAGACCCCGAAATTCCGCAAAACACCGGCAACATTGCCCGCACCTGCGCCTGCACTGGCTCCACTCTGCATTTGGTGCGTCCTCTTGGCTTTGCCATTGACGACCGCAAACTCAAACGAGCTGGGCTGGACTATTGGCACGCCCTCGATATCCGATATTATGACTCGCTGGCCGACTTTCTTAACCAACATAAAAACGATGAACTGTTTTTCATGACCACCAAAGGCAAGCATATCCACAGCGATATTGCCTATCCCGACGAGGCCTATTTGATTTTTGGCAAGGAAACGGCCGGTCTGCCTGAGGAATTATTGGCCAAGCATCCCGATCGCTGCTGTCGTATTCCCATGGGCGGCGATCTGCGATCCCTCAATCTGTCCAACTCGGCCGCCATTGTGGTGTATGAAGCCCTGCGCCAGCACGGCTATCCCAATCTGAAAACGGAAGGAAAATTACGCTGTGAGTAACCGTCTGTGTGACCCGACCGTCATCCGCTCCATCATGAAGCGGTACGGCTTCTCGTTTGATAAATCCTTAGGTCAGAACTTTCTCATTGACGATGCCGTCCCCGCCGCCATTGCCGAAAGCGCGGGGCTTGACGAAAATACCTGCGTGCTGGAGATCGGCCCCGGCATCGGCACTCTCACCTATGAACTGTGTCTGCGTGCGAAAAAGGTGCTGGCCATCGAATTGGATAAACGCTTAGCGCCCGTGCTGAATGAAACGATGGGGCAGTTTGATAACTTTACCCTGCATCTGGGCGACGCTTTGAAAGCCGATCTGGCCGCCCTTTGCCGTGAGCATTTCGGCGACTCCCCCTTTGTGGTCTGCGCCAATCTTCCTTATTATATTACTACCCCCATTATCATGCATCTGCTTGAGAGCGGTCTGCCCGCTCGGCAGATCACCGTCATGATCCAGCGCGAGGTGGCCGCCCGCTTTGATGCCGCGCCCGGCTCCCCCGATTACGGCGCCGTCACCGTATCGGCCGATTACTATGCCGATACCACCCGCCATTTTGATGTGCCGCCCGAGGCCTTCATGCCCGCACCCAAAGTCACCAGCACCGTTATCTCCTTTGCGCCCATTGCCCCGCCGGTGACACCGCAGGATCGTGAAAAAATGTTCCGCGTAATTAAAGCCGCCTTCGCTCAACGCCGCAAAACGTTGTGCAACACCCTGTCCAATACCATGGGGTTGCCTAAATCCAAGGTGGCCGCCATCATTCATGCATGTGGCTTTGACGAAAATGTGCGAGGAGAACGCCTATCTCTTGCAGATTTTGCTCAAATTTCGGACAAAATATAAAATTTTAGCAAATAAAATGAATTTCTGAAAAATTTTACTTGCAAATTTGCATAAAATGTATTATACTACCATCAGTGCGAAATTTGAGTGGCTATAGGAGGCTATATCATGACTACCAACACGAAAGTTCTGACCTGGCTGGACGAAATGACCAAGATGTGCCGTCCCGATCAGGTGGTTTGGATCGACGGTTCGAAGGAACAGCTCGACGCGCTGCGTAATGAAGCTTGCTCAACCGGCGAACTGATCAAACTCAACGAAGAAAAATATCCCGGTTGCTATCTGCACCGCACCGCCGTTAACGACGTGGCACGTGTAGAAAACCGTACCTTTATCTGCACCCGCAAGGAGAGCGACTGCGGTCCTACTAATAACTGGATGGAACCCGCCAAGGCTTACGATCTGGCCTACGGCCTGTTCGAGGGCTCGATGGAAGGGCGCACCATGTATGTCATTCCCTATTCCATGGGTCCCGTCGGCTCCCCCTTCTCCAAAATCGGTATTGAGCTGACCGACTCGATCTATGTTGTCCTCAACATGCAGATCATGACCCGCGTGGGCAAAGAAGTCATCGACGCTTTGGGCGACGGCGATTTTGTTAAAGGTCTGCACGCCCGCAAGGATATCGACGAGAACAACCGCTACATCATGCACTTCCCTGAGGACAATACCATCCTGTCGGTCAACTCCGGCTACGGCGGCAACGTCCTGCTGGGCAAAAAGTGCTTCGCTTTGCGTATTGCTTCCAACCTCGCCCGTCAGGAGGGCTGGTTGGCTGAGCATATGCTCATCCTCGGTGTGGAGTATCCCGACGGTCATACCGAATATGTCTGCGCCGCTTTCCCCTCGGCCTGCGGCAAAACCAATCTTGCCATGCTCATTCCCCCCGAGGTTTACAAGAAGCAAGGCTACAAGGTTTGGTGTGTGGGTGACGACATTGCTTGGCTTCGCCCCGGCAAGGATGGTCGCCTGTGGGCCATCAATCCCGAGTATGGCTTCTTCGGCGTAGCCCCCGGCACCAACGCGAAGTCCAACTACAACGCTCTGATGTCTACGAAGAAAGACACTATCTTTACCAACGTGGTTCATAACCTCGAAGATAACACCGTTTGGTGGGAAGGTCTGGATAAGAATCCTCCCTCCAACGCCATCGACTGGAAGGGCAATCCTTGGAACGGCGATATGGGCTATAAGGGTGCTCATCCCAACTCCCGCTTTACCGCTCCGACCTTAAATTGCCCCTCGCTCTCGAGCGAGTTTGAGAATCCTAACGGCGTGCCCATCTCGGCTATCGTCTTCGGCGGCCGCCGTGCCAAGACCACTCCGCTGGTCTATCAGTCCTTCGACTGGAACCACGGCGTGTTCGTCGGCTCCACCATGGCCAGCGAAACCACCGCTGCTGCTGCCGGCGCCGTCGGTGTTGTCCGTCGCGATCCTATGGCTATGCTGCCCTTCTGCGGCTACCATATGGGCGACTACTTCCGGCATTGGCTGGAGGTTGGTGCGAAACTGACCAACCCGCCTAAGATCTTTAATGTCAACTGGTTCCGTCAGGATGCCGAAGGCAACTTCATGTGGCCGGGCTTTGGCGACAATATGCGTGCCCTGATGTGGATCCTCGACCGTTGCAATGGCAAGGCCGATGCCGTCAAGTCTGCCATCGGTTATATGCCCAAACCTGAAGACCTCAACGTGGAAGGCCTTGACCTCGATGAAGCCACCCTCAAGGAACTTCTCACCATCGAGAAGTCTCACTGGGAAGAAGAAACCGCCGGTATCGACGAGTTCTATGCTAAGTTCGACCGTCTGCCCGATGAACTGAAGGCTCAGTTGGCCGCCCTCAAAGAGCGTATTGCTACCCTGTAACAAAAAAGAGAGGTTAGGGAGACACTTCGTAAAGAAGTTTCTCCCTATTTCTTTTTATAAGAAAAACTGACACTTTCAATTTAAAAGTGTCATAGTGGGTTATATACTTTAAAATTTCACCTATCTCAAAATGAGAATAATAAGTGATGTTGTGAGACAGGTCTCACAGTGATATTTTGCCTTCCGGCAAAGTGATATTGAAACCTTGCGGTTTCAGTTATATTATATTCGCTTATAAAACTGTCCGAAGGACAATATCACGATGCGTAGCATCATATAACTGTGAAGCAATATAACTCGCCAAAGGCGAATATAACTGAGGCGCACTTCCTTACGGAGTGCGCCTCTATCGCCTCTCTTTTTATTTTGCTGAATCTTGTTATGCCCAAATTTTATTTGTATAAAGTCCTTTTTCTTTCATCTCGGCTACTGCCGCCTGCACCCGTGCCAGATCTTCACGGTAGGTCACGCCATACCATTTCTCTTCACAGGGTAACATTTGCACCTCGGCACTGCCGTCTTTGAGTTGTTCATTAACCACAAAGGGGAGATAATACTCGCATTTTAACGGATTTTTTGCCACATTATCCTCCAAAAAAGCAGGGAAACGTGCCCAAATTTGATCAATAAAAGCACCCGTAAAGCCCCATAAATTCATCGAAACCAGCGCATTTTTATCCAAAACCGTAAAGGTTTCGCCCCCATCTTCCGAATAGGCGGCGCCGTCCCCTTGCGGCACAATATAGGTGCGCTCGGTCACATCGACCAACTTCCCGTTCTCGACACGGCAAACGCCTCTCGATACCGAGCCATTCTCGGTCAGCGTATTGCCCACACGGTAGCCCACCATGGCATACTGCGACTCATCTTCATTATTCTTCAGAAAATCATAGACCGCCGCAAAGGCGCTCGGCCCATAGTAATCGTCGGCATTGATTACGGCAAACGGCCCGTCTACCACACCCTTACAGCAAGCAACGGCATGACCCGTACCCCAAGGCTTGACTCGCCCCTCGGGCACCGTAAACCCTTCGGGTAACCGCCGGATGTCCTGATAGACATAACGCACACGGAAATATTTCTCCATGCGCTTGCCAATACTCTCCTCAAATGTCGCCCGAGATTCTTCCTTAATGATAAACACCAATTCCCGAAATCCCGCGCGGTAGGCATCAAACAACGAAAAGTCAATTAAAATATGCCCCTGCTCGTCCACGGGCGTGATCTGCTTGGCTCCGCCGAAACGGCTTCCCATGCCGGCCGCCATAATTACCAATACAGGCTCTTTCATAAAAAGAACCTCCTATTCATATAATTTCTATTCTATCATACCATATCTACAACAAAAATCAAGTTCATAATGAAAAATAGCAGGAGCTTTTGGCTCCTGCTACACATTATTTTACCAAACCGGCTTCAATCAGTTTGCTCATAGCCGCCTTGTCACCGACAACCGTCACATCCGCATGCAACTGCAAAATTGACGCGGGCACCTGCGGAGTTACAGGACCGGCAAAGGACTTATAAACCGCTTCCGCCTTATCGGCTCCGGCCACCACAACCAGAATCTTCTTGGCTTTCATGATCGAACGGATGCCCATCGTCATCGCCTTGCGGGGCACTTCATCCATCGAGGCAAAGAAACGGGCGTTAGCCTTGATCGTGCTCTCGGTCAATTCCACCACATGGGTATCCATAATAAACTCATCACACGGCTCGTTGAAAGCGATATGCCCATTGTGACCCAATCCCAACAACTGCAGATCCACACCGTTCATCGAGGCGATGATCTTCTCATAGTCGGCCGCCGCCTGCTCGGGATCGGTTGCCAGACCGTTGGGAACGTTGGTGTTCTCGGGCTTAATGTCGATGTGATTAAATAGATTATCCTGCATAAAATACCGATAACTCTGCTCATGATCGGGGGACAATCCGATGTATTCATCCAAGTTTACGCTGCGAACCTCGGCAAAACTGAGAACCCCTTCCTTGTTCCACTTGGCCAGATTCTGATAGGTCCCAACCGGTGACGATCCCGTCGCCAGTCCCAATACGCAATTAGGCTTAGAAACCACTTGCGCCGCAATGATCGACGCCGCCCGATGGCTCATCTGTGCATAATCTTCCGTTACATAAAAACGCATGTTTTCATCTCCTAAAATAAATTACAATCTATTATACACCCTACCTTGGCTCAATGCAAGAAAAAATTCGCAATCAAACGATCTGCTCACCGCTGGCTTCCTTGGAAGGAATGGTCTTCTGCCGCAGGTTATGGTCTGCCTGAATATACCGCACCGTACCCGTCTTGGTACGAGTCACAATCGAATAGGACGTTGCCTTCTTCCCCGAATATTTGATACCGGGCAGCAATTCCCCGTCGGTAATACCGGTACAGGCAAAGATCACATCGTCCCCACGCGCCAGATCCTCGGCAAAGTAGACCTTGTTCAGATCATAACCCTCGGCAATCGCGCGCTCTCGTTCTTCCTCGTCCTGCGCAAACAGTTTGACCTGTATATCTCCGCCCATGCCCCGCATAGCCGCCGCCGCAATGACCGATTCGGGCGCTCCACCAATACCGGTGCACAGGTCGATCTTTTCTCCTTCTAGGCAAGTTGCAATTCCCGCCGCCACATCACCATCACCGATAAGTTTAATGCGCGCTCCCACCTGTCGGATCTGAGCGATCAACTCGGCATGCCGAGGCCGATCCAATACCGCAATGGTCAGATCCCGCACCGGCTTATCCAGTTTGATCGAAGCAATCTTGAGATTTTCCCGTATGCTGCAGTTGATATCCAAACAACCTTTGAGTTTTGGACCGTAGGACAATTTCTCAGCATAGAAGGTGGGCAGAAAAGACATCGAACCCTTATCGCCAACCGCCATGATGGCCAAGGCATTAGCCTGACCGTTAGCCACCAAACGCGTCCCGTCAATCGGATCAACCGAAATATCCACCTCCGGATAATCGGCATCCCAGTTTCCGACCTTCTCCCCAATATACAGCATCGGCGCCTTATCCTTAACGCCCTCGCCGTTAATTATGGTACCGCGGATGTTAAGCATATCCAACATGCCTCGCATCCCATCAGTCGCCGCCTTGTCGGCCGCATTCTTATCAGCCATGCCCAACTGGCGGGAGGCTCGCAAAGCCGCTACCTCCGTTACCCGAACCACATTCAACGCAATGTCCCGTAACAAGTCCATACTCTTCTCCCTTTATGAAAGTATATTATATACGTCCTTGGCTACGGCGATCTGTTTGGTATCTCCTTGGCGGTATGCCACAAAATAATCCTTGAGCGGATTGTTTTCGCTTAAATCGGGCAGAACCTCGGCCAGCGCCAGCCGATCCTGTGTCACATCCGCCTGCGCCAGAAATTCCTCACGTCCGAAAAGTAAAGCAATCGTGGGGGCAACCAGTGTTTCCTCTATGCTCTCTTTTCCCGCTAAAAATGCCGCTTCGGTTTCTTCGTTACGCTGGGCGGGCATACTGATCTCGGTCACTTCCACCACGACCTTGCCGTCCTCGTTGCGATCCCCGACCGCATCGGCCACTAAGGTGCGGATACTTTCCACATCCCCGTCTTCCACCAATCCGTCTGCTTGAATCATGATGCTGATATCGGGCTTAGGCGTGATCAACAACCCGATCAACCCCCACGCCACCAAACCAATCGCCAAAAGGGAACCGAAAATGTAATAGGCGCTGCGAAACGTGCGCTTGTTTGCCGCCTGACGGGATAATTTCGTCAATTCTTCGGCGTCATAAGCCATATCATCGGCAAAATCATCTTCCGGATCGTTGAGTTCCTGCAACCGCTTGGCCCGTGCCTCATCAATAGCCGCCTGATCCAATTTTGGTTCCTTATTCGTAAAGAATAATTTTATCTTTTCCCAAATCTTACTTAAAAATTCCATATTCTACTCCTTCTTTTTTATATTCTTACTATACTATAATTCTCCCCTCATTTCAATAGAACTTAAAAAAATCACTATCATAAAAGATAGGTATCTCCAAAGGTTAAACAATTTTGAAGTGCATATCCTTCTCACGAGTCCTTTTTTATTTCGCAAACCGAATGATTCCCCATATTCTGATCACGGCATAATCAAACGAAATTTCCGTTCCGCTTTTACAAATGGTAGGCGTGAATGTTTGATCGTAGTAAGCAATGCGATAACGGCTACGATCAACCGCTCAATTCCTTCCCTTTAATATAAAATCTACTCGCAAATAAAAATCTCTGCCGATATCGGCAGAGATTTTTATTATTTCCCTGAAATTCATCAATCAAGCGGCTTCATTGTGGGGATTTAGGCGGGATAGATCTTATACCCTTATTTACCCTGCCTTTTTCTGACTTTGTTAATCCAAAGTGGTTTCATTGCAGAAAACAACCTTTCATAATATGGCATAACTTTATCCCATTTGTCGTAAGAATTGTCGTAAAAAAACGAGGGTGTTTTCATTGCCCAACAAAGAAATACATATCCCCTAAACCGTATAATTACTATTTCTTCATTTGTCGCAAGAATAGCAGCACCGCCAACACGAGTATAATAGCGGCATATCCGAGCACCCACCAAAGATGAGGAAAAACCCCTACAAAATCTCCTACAAGTACAGCACGCTCCATCTCTACTGCGTGAACAAACGGAAGTGCATATGCAATCTTCTTAAAAGCCCCTCCTACAAGGTCAAGAACAAACCAAATTCCGGACAACCACGCCGAGAGGTTGGTTAGCAAAGCACCGCAGATACCACCGACCTGCTTATCGTTCAGTACGCTTCCACAAAGAAGCCCTAACGCAATATAAAGGATGGATACGGGAACAATGAATGCAACAGCATACAAAATATTTACAGTAATGTTGAGTCCAAGAATGATTGCGGCAATATAGCAGATAATGCATTGAGCGACAGAAATCGGAATTATCGGCAAAGTGTAACCAAGAATGAAATCCAGCGGAGTCAACGGTGTCGTATACAAACGCTGCAATAGCGAACTGCCTCTGTCTTTTGCGATAATAGTTGATGAAAACAAAGTCATAAATGCCAAGCCGAAAACCGTTATACCCGGAGTCAGGTGTTGTATTTCAAACAACTCTACAGGGATATTTGCTTGTATTGCGCTTAACAACAAAATCAAAACAAGGGGAAAGCCGAGTCCAAGAATGATTGCGGCAATATAGCAGATAATGCATTGAGCGACAGAAATCGGAATTATCGGCAAAGTGTAACCAAGAATAAAATCCATTG
>JAZNSU010000113.1:0-1526 GCA_045591385.1 Eubacteriales bacterium | reverse complement strand
TACATTGATTGTTCTGTGTGGAGTGTATACACTTGATTTTTCCAAGTTCCATTTCAACACCGAGATGCTCTTTGGCAAACCCGACCGCCTGGACGATGGAAATATACGAATCACGCTTACAGCAGCGGGGACCGCCGACCTCACCAATTGCGCCAAGCGCAGAGGATGTCATTCTGTTCGACAGGCCCCACGCTTCATTTGCAAGAGGCGTTGAACCTGTTACAATAGAGACGAACATTCCTGCACTCACGCCTGCTCCGCAAGCGCCCCAGAAGCCGCAGGCACCGCCCGGTACCTGCCGGCCCCGCTTAAGCATCTGTTGCAGGGCATCGGCCAGACCCTCTCGGCCGGTTGCATTGAAATAGGCCGTCAGGAGAGAGGCGCGTACCAGAATATGATGCTCCGGTCCATGCATGTGGCAAAAGGGTTGAGCCATCAGATGCAAAAGCAGGATACCTGGGTCAGTGTCCTTGTGCGCTAGACACAGGCTAAGTATGGTATCGATCCCTTGGGTATGACAGTCGTTGCAGACATAATGACCTGCCTCACAGCAGACGGTACTCGGCTCGGTTTTGCCGCACAGGGTGCAGGTCATGAGCTGGACGTGGGTAAAATATTGCAGCGGCTTGCCGCAGATTAGACATTCATCTGCCATATCAATACCCCAAATTTTCGTTGATGAGAACGATCTCGATATCGGCGTTCATGGGGCACTGCCATAGTACGGCCAGTTCCCGACAGATGCGGTCGGGGCTTTTACAGTCAAAGCAACGCCCACCCTTAACACAGGGAGTAGCCTTGTCCAAGCGTTTGGCGTTTAGGGGTGCGGCTATGT
This sequence comes from Eubacteriales bacterium, assembly GCA_045591385.1. GTDB lineage: Bacteria > Bacillota > Clostridia > Oscillospirales > UMGS1783 > CAKSHC01. The sequence continues at coordinate 691 of JAZNSU010000113.1, read as the reverse complement.
GGCGGGCACGGTGGAGTGCTGACTCAAAATCGGGTGCGATCTTATTCCTACCGACAAGCAGATACACCTTTTTGTGACCGTAGAAGATGGAAGCGACCCGATTGCCGATGCCGTCAATGTTGATAATCTCGCCGCTCTCGGAAAGAGCGTTGACCGAGGACAGATAGACATCGGCGATGGCTGCCTGTGAAACATCGCCGCCTTTCCAGTGCCAGTGCACCGTATTGTGACTTTGCAGACGGTCATACAGTCCCAACTGTTCTACGGTGATGGAGCCGCCGATGCCAACGGTCACGCCGTCAATGTTCTTATTCAGATAATCGGCCGCCGCTTTGGCGGTGGCAAAGGTCAATACGGTGTAGCCGTTGTTTTGAAGTGTCTGTATCATCGGCTTCACCGCTTGAGGCGTTTGTCCGAGCGGGGGGCAAGAGAAGTGCCCACGCTCTGGAATATCTGTACCAATACGATCAGCAGAATGACGGCCACAACCATGACTACATATTTATAGCGATAGTAACCGTAGTTGATGGCGATCTTACCCAAGCCTCCGCCTCCGATGATGCCCGACATGGCCGAGTAGCCCAAAATGGTGGTGATGCCGATGGTGATATTGGACAGCAGGGACGGTACGCTTTCGGGGATCATGACACGGGTGATGATCTGCAAGGGGGAAGCGCCCATACTTTGAGCG
>JAZNSU010000112.1:0-4079 GCA_045591385.1 Eubacteriales bacterium | reverse complement strand
ACCACCAATCCCTTGTCAACAAATCCAATCAAAAAATTACTCAATTTCGCACACAAATCCATACTGCTCCAGCAAAACCCCGTCTTCTCTCTTTTCCGCATTATGAGAAAGCAAGATCTTACCAAAACTTGGCAGACAGATATCATGCCCCACATTAACCGTGGCTCGGCAAATACGCCCTTTGTATTCTCTGGTAATCCTAACACAGCCTAGCCCGCATACTTCCATCGAAACATCGCCCTTTTGCAGAACTTCATAACGATTTCGCATCGTCGCCAAAGCCTTGATGTATGCCAATATTTCATTGCCCTTAACCGCATCCCAGTCAAAAAATTTTCGACAAAACGGATCACCAAAGCCTTCACTGCCCAATTCATCCCCGTAATATACGCAAGGCATACCGGGCAGAACAAATTGCAACAACGCGGCACACCGATATCTCGCTACCGCTTCCTGCCGTTCTTCCTCTCCCATCCGATACTCGGCACATTCATTCTTACTTATCGGTTCGGGTTTCGGCGAGAGCAAAGAAAGAATACGGGGCGTGTCATGGGTCGAAAGCATATTCATTAAAACGGATAACACCTGCGACGGATAGTTCTCGGCAATCTCCATCACCGCCTGTCGCAAACCATGCCCGTCATCCCGCCCGCAGACAAACTCCAGTATCGCATGGCGGAACGGATAATTCATCACTGAATCCAGTTCCCCGTCGGTAAAATAGCGTCGCCGTTGTCCGTAACTGATCTTATTGGACGCATCTTCCCACACTTCCCCGATCAGCAGGGCATCAGGCTTAATCTGTTTAAGCCGCTGGCGAAACTTTGCAATAAAACAGTCGGGCAGTTCATCCGCCACGTCCAAACGGAATCCGTCAGCGCCTGCCCGCAACCAATGAGCAATTACACTGTCTTCATCCTCAATGATATACTGTAAAAAGGAAGGATCGGTCTCCTTAACACAAGGGAGCGTCTTGATCCCCCACCATGAGGTGTAGGTATGCGGATACTCTTGGAAATCATACCAGAAACGGTAAGGTGAACTCGGATCGGAAATCGCCGATTGAAAATAAGTGCTGTTGCTTCCCGTATGAGAAAATACCCCATCCAGTATAATCTTCATGCCCCGACGATGCGCCATACGGCACAAGCGTGAAAAATCATCCTGCGTTCCCAACAGTTCATCGATCTTTTTGTAATCAGCCGTATCATATCGGTGATTCGACCACGCCTTGAAGATAGGGTTCAAATAAAGAATTTTTACCCCTAAATCAGCCAAATAATCCAACTTGTCGGCAATTCCCCGCAGATTTCCGCCGTAAAAATCACAGTTTTCCACCTCGCCCTGCTCATTCGGACGATATTCGGGGGTGTCGTTTTTATTGTCATGGATCCAAAACGGCTCTAATTTCCCTTGCGTGTTACAGAGCCCTTTTTGGCAAAAACGATCGGGAAAAATCTGATACATCACTCGCCCCGCCCAGTCCTTCGGCACCTGAAAATCCGACGGAATACAGGACAATTGCCACATCTTGCCCGATTCCATATTGGTCTGATCATATCCTTGCCGATACAGCGAAAAGCCCTCATTCTCGGTCGTTATGCGGAAATAATAGAAGTATAGCCCCCGCGCTTCCAATGCAAATTCACAAGCATAAATATCATAGTCTTCTTTGGTTTCCCGAAGGGTCATAAGAATAGAATCGTGCTCCGTTCCATCTTCTCGGTTTACCACCATCCGTGCCGACACCGTCTTGCAGGATGTCGGAATATGAATCCGGATAATACAGCTCTGCCCTTCGGTAAGAGTACCGAAGGGCTGTTTAAATTGCTGATCTTTACTGTCATAGAGAATTCGCATTATTTCATCTTCCAGATATCTTTTGCATATTCCAGTACCGCACGGTCAGCCGAGAAAATACCCGCCTTCGCGATATTATACAAGGACATACGCATAAACTTATCCTTATCCATATAGGTCTCGCCAACCAAGCGTTGCGCTCTGGCATAGTCATTAAAGTCGGCCAAGGTCATGTACTGATCGGCCACACCGAAACGATTGGTAAGAAGCGAGGCGACAATATTATCAAAGCGCTTGCCCAGCACACCGGACGTGAGCATCTGAATCACTTCCTGCAACTGCGGATCGGCCGCCAGATAATCCTGCGGGGAATAGCCCTTGCTCCACAGCTCGTTGACCTGATCAACGTTCATGCCAAACAGGAACATATTTTCCTGTCCCACCTGCTCGCAGATCTCCACATTGGCACCGTCCATCGTACCCAACGTAACCGCACCGTTGATCATCAACTTCATGTTACCCGTACCGGACGCTTCCTTACCCGCAATCGAAATCTGCTCGGAAATTTCAGCCGCAGGAATGATCAGCTCCGCCAACGATACACGGTAATCTTCCAAGAAGACCACCTTGATCTTATCCTTGGTCACAGGATCGGAATTGAGCAGATCGGAAACGGCCGAGATCAAGCTAATGATCTGCTTAGCCAGATCATAACCCGCCGACGCCTTGGCACCAAATATATAGGTGCGAGGCACAAAATCCTCATTCGGATGATTCTTGATATGCTGATACATATACAGAATCTGCAACACATTCAGAAGCTAACGCTTATACTCATGCAACCGCTTGATCTGAATATCAAACACCGACGAGGGATCGACATAGATGCCGTTCTTCTCGGCAATATACGAAGCCAGTCTGCGCTTGTTATTCTGCTTAATGCGCGCCAGATCGGACAAAACCGTCTTATCATCACGATACTCCAGCAATTTCTCCAACTGCGAAGCATCCTTGAGATACCCGGCCCCAATCGTCTTTTTCAGATATTCGGCCAGTTCCGGGTTGGCTTGGCACAGCCAACGCCGATAGGCAATGCCATTGGTCACGTTACAGAACCGCTCAGGCTTCATTACATAATAATCGTGGAAAATACTGTCGGTCAAAATCTGCGAGTGCAGTTTCGACACACCATTGATGGTATGGCAACAAGCCAAACATAGGTTAGCCATGCGCACCTCACCATCGCCAATGACCGCCATATAATTGATCTTGGCCGGATCGTTGGGATAAAAGGCCTGCAACGACTCCACCAAGCGACGGTTGATCTCCTTGGTAATGGCATAAATACGAGGCAACTGCTCTTCAAACAACCACTCGCTCCAACGCTCCAGCGCCTCACTCATAACCGTGTGATTGGTGTAGGATAACGTCTTCTGCGCAATACCCCATGCATCATCCCACGAATACCCATGCTCATCCATCAACAGACGCATCAACTCCGGCACGCACAACGCCGGATGGGTATCGTTAATATGAATGGCCACATAATCAGCCAGATTGTCTAATGTTTTGTGCTTCTTGATGTGCTTAGCCAGAATACTCTGCAAGGATGCCGATACCAATAAATACTGCTGTTTTAAGCGCAACCGCTTGCCCTCAATGTGATTATCCGCCGGATACAAAACCTTGGAGATGACCTCAGCCATCGTGTTCTGCTCAAGCGAACGCACATACTCGCCTCGAGAAAAGGCAGGCATATCAAAGGACGGCAACTTAGCACTCCAAAGCACCAGTTTGTTAACCGCTTTGCAGTTGTAACCCGAAATATACATGTCATACGGCATCGCCGTCACACTCTGATAGTCGGTGTGTGCCACGCGGAATTGTCCGTTGTCCACCCATTCGCTGATCTTACCGCCGAATTTCACTTCATAGCTCTCATCGGCACGGGGCTGCAACCATACCTCTCCCCGCTCCAGCCAGTTATCGGGGAACTCCATCTGCCACCCGTCTATGATCTTCTGTTTAAAAATACCAAACTCATATCGAATCGAAAAACCGGTCGCAGGCAGGTCCTCTCCCGTTAAACTATCAAGATAACAGGACGCCAAACGCCCCAAACCGCCGTTACCCAAACCGGCATCGGGATCTAAGTCGTAGAGAGTTTCAATATCAAACCCCTGCCCCTTGAGCACATCCCGAAAATCATCTTCAACCCCTAAATTGTAAAGATTGTTACGCAGAGAGGTGCCTACCAAAAACTCCATGGACATATAGTA
>JAZNSU010000111.1:0-16537 GCA_045591385.1 Eubacteriales bacterium | reverse complement strand
AAGGATGTTGACGCTTTTCATCCTGCCAATGTGGGGAAGATCATGATTGGTGATTATGATTTTTTACCTTGCACACCGGCCGGCGTCATGACATTATTAGATCAAACAGGAATTGAAATTACAGGGAAACATTGCGTTATTATTGGGCGTAGCAATATTGTTGGAAAACCGCAGGCGATGCTGATGCTTCATCGCAATGCAACGGTCACCATTTGTCATTCCAAGACGCAAAATCTCAAGGAAATAACCCGTCAAGCGGATATATTGATTGCCGCTGTCGGTCGAGCTAAATTTGTCAAGGCCGACATGGTAAAAGCAGGGGCTGTCGTGATTGACGTTGGAATCAATCGGGATGAGAATGGGAAATTATGCGGAGATGTAGATTTTGATGATGTGGAAGCATTAGCATCGTACATAACGCCTGTACCGGGTGGCGTGGGGCCAATGACAATTACAACATTATTAGAAAACACATTACGAGCCGCACAATTGCAAAACAAATAAGAAAACATCCGCACAATATTGTGCGGATGTTTTTAATTTCTTTCATCCAGCCAGCAATCTTTCATTTCTTGTGACCAGTAATGAGCGGGAAGAACCATAGCATACGGTGTTTTTTCTGGGCAGATCAGGATCGGAAAAAAACCTCGATGTAAAAACGGCAAGGGGAGATGTGTCGGATTTACATAGACGGTGGTTAACATGACATCTTTTTCATAAGAAATATCTTTAGGGATGGGAAGACCGAGGCGATAATTGGTCTTGGCATCCATACAGTCTACCAGAATGGTATATTCCGTTCCCAATTGCGAATTTTCACGAATGGAAGTAACGGTTATTGCAATTTGCGCCAATAAAAACGGCATTTGATCAAACAATTCATCGGTGCTGTATACAACAGATGCTTCGCCAATCGCTTTGCCCGGTTGCATCAAGTCAGGATCTGCCTCAGCGACACAAGCCATGACAACTTGTCCGTATTTTAGCAAAATATTAGCTGCTTTTTGCTGGCCGCAATACAAATGATCAGCAGGCAGGTTACGGACGCGAGGAAGCCGGTTTGCCATTTTTTCGATAAAATTGAATTTATTTTGCCGCTGGTAAAAAATAGTGCGTGTAGAATGTATCACATCATCACCTCGTTAAAATTATAGCAGATTATTCCTATAAATTCAACAGTTATGTAGATCCGCATATAGCGGATCGGTTAAGCCAGAATGGGTTGTATTTGTTTGCCGATAAGGGCATTTTCTACGGTTTGAGGGATCATAGACATATGGGCAACCAGTGACATTGGTTTTTTAATCGGATCATCCTGAGAGTACGGTACGAAAAACATATGTTTCATGTTTTGCAATGCTCCAATATTTTTAGCGCTTCCGGAAAGCCCATCATTTGTCGAAATGGCTAACACCACGGGGCGTGCGTTGCGCAAATGTGATTTTACGGACAATGTTACCGGTGTATCGTAAATTCCTGAGGCCAGTTTTCCTAAGGTGTTACCGGTACATGGGGCAACAACCAGAATATCCAGTAATTGTTTAGGACCGATAGGCTCCACCTGATCAATGGTATGCAAAACGGAGTGACCGGTCATAGTTTCAATGTTTTTAATGTGTTGGTTCGCTGCACCAAATCGGGTATCTGTACCGTAAGCGGCAGGGGACATGATTGGAATGACATCATAGTCTAAATTTAATAGCGTTTGTATTTGGGGGATGACTTGCGAAAAAGTGCAAAATGAGCCGCAGAGGGCAAAGCCTACGCATACTTTACTCGCACTCATATGATTTCCTCCATTCGTTTTAAGATGGTTTTTTGGATGTATTTCGCCGTGCTTTGCGGGGCAACCTTGCCGGGGAGTCCGTTAGCGGGGATATAATGTAAATTTTCATTCTGAATCGTTGATAAATCGAACCCGCCCGGTGCAGAAGCTAATTCCATGAAAACAGTATTTTTGTTTGCTTTACTCAAGATGTCCGAAGTAAGAATAAGGCTGGGAACGGTATTGATGACGGCATGATAGGATGTTATGGTGTTGGCAATTTCCGTTATGGACTTGGCGTGACATCCATATACTTCGGCTTTGGTTTGTGTTTTTGGGTTTCGGGCATATATATCCACAATGGCACCCATGTTTATGAGCAGATCGGCTGTTTTTTGACCGATGCGGCCAAAGCCTAATATTGCGATTTTGCTTCCATGGATGACATGAGGGGTGTTTTCCATCAATAGTTGCAAGGCGCCTTCGGCTGTCGGTATGGCATTATATAGCAATAATGATTCGTCTTTTGCGTAATCAAATATTTGAATTTTATTTGATGTTTGAGGAAGAATTCCTCCGAATAGAATTTGCTTAGGAGACATGTAATCGACAATTTTTGAATATGATATCTTTTTACGAGAATAGGGGGCAGATACCGTATCACTACCCTGCATGCAGGGAATACCAAGTATACAGGCATGACAGCCATCCAGTGCGGTTTCTAAATCACAGCAATGAACAACCGGAACTTCATATACAAAGTCAATTTCCTCCTGTCCGTATATCTTAACAATATGCCCTGCTTGTGCTAAGGACTGTGCCAACCAGCAAAGTCTGGCATCGCCACCAATAATACTAAAAGCATAAGATGTCATAATCCTAACTCCTTTCTTACTACTATCATGGTATGTAAAAGGCGTTTTGTTGTGCAAAAAAAGAACCACCCGTGAAGGTGGTTCTTGTAGGTATAGATTTTAACCGGCAAACAAGGAAATGAACAACGAAGGAATCATCCATAACAAGTGGAAGATGGCCATACGAAGGGGGGTAATTGCTGATGAAATATCGCCGGACGTAAAGCCAATCAAAAGCAAGAGGATAGCTCCGCAGGCCAGCGCCAAGGTACGCATAACCACAGAGGCGCGAACGGTCCCCATCAAGCGACGGCAATTGGCGAGAGCATATGTGATGCCCGTGGCACCCGTGATGGAGTAGATGCCGGCGGGATGTTTCGGTTTGGCATCATCCTTATGATACAAGCGTTCAAATTCACTCTTGGATGCAATGGTGAAATGTTCAATGGGCATTTCGTAAAGTTGCGACATCAATTCCGATGTAATATTGCAATCTCTGGTTAGCACCAACAGATTAAGGTCGCCAAGATTGATGCGATGTAAATTACGGAAAATTTGCTCATCACGGCAATAGGAAATTGAGAAGACGGCTAACAGTTTTGTACTGTCAGCAAACATAACGACCTGACGGCCGGCTCTCTTATATTTTTCCTCCAGATCGACCGAGGGCAGTTTGATGCCGCAATCGGCCAGATACTGGCTGGAACCGATAAAATATTTCACATTATTGATGTAGCCGGAGATGCCTTTTTCGGGAATCCAATCGAAATTATATACAGGCAGGAGCATTTCTTTTTTGTTATCCAGAATGCTCATAAAGGCACCGGCTACCGGACTTCCGGATTCATGCATCAAGGATGCGCAATTGATAATTACATCATTGATACGATCATTTCCGTTGATCTTCATAGAGTGAACGATAATGTTTTCCGGCTTAAACAGATCACTGTCACTCATGACCATCGTCGAGGTTTTGGCAAATTCGCCGGCTCTGGTATAACTCACTACCGCGCTGCCGTTTTTGCGAATCTTGGAAGAAACGGCGTAGAATGGCATGGAGTAGGCGAGGTCATAACAGAACGGAGTAATCAGACAGCAGGCGGCCGAAATCAGCGCGAAGACCGAGGAAGCATCCTGGAACAGGATCGCACTTAAAACCGAAACAATCAAGATAGCAACGCAAGAAAGGATGCTGATCTGCGATGTTTTATCGGCAAAGTTGTAATCAAAAGAGTTGCTTAAAAAGCGTGTAATCAGATCAACCGAACGGCAAGCACTGATGCGTTCTTTATCGCTGTACAATTCTTTAAGAGAATATCCGCCTGCTATATTGACACAAGCCGTTTTCTGGGTATCAAATGCAAGAATCTCAAAATTCTTAAGAACATTCTTATAATACAGGTATTTGCCGAACAAGACAAACAGAATGGCTATCGCAGAAACGGCACAATACATGGGGTTCTCTAAGTCTGAAGTAATCAAAACATAGATACAATGAACAATGCCGGTAATGACCGAAAGGGAAGCGAGGGTGGAGCCGGTCGGGCGAAGACGGAATAAACCGGCAACGCCTTTCCCGATGATATTAAAGTTCAAGAGAGCAATGATGCCAAGCAAAAACAGATTGGCAATCGCATGATTAATGGGATTGGAGATTCCTATGGTCGGCAAAATGGCGTCAACAAGACTTGGGAAGAAATTAAGCAAGACCAAAGGAAGGGCTAAAATAGCCGTGATAATGGCCTTAATTCCTGCGATATTTACCTGGAACATCAATTCCTGTTCAACGGCAGGGATGTCCTTCTTATCATAAATATCTTCAAACTGATCGCTGATCTTGATCTCGTCTTCATTTTCAGGAAGATTATTCTTCTGTTTGCGAGGGCGGCCGTTAACCAATTCGGAAGAAATATTATTTACAGATGAGGTGTCGAACTGGAACGTAGCATCCGAGAAAAAGTCACCAATTTTTCCAAAGAGAGCACGTTGCTCGGTATTCATCGAAGTAAATTTCTTTGTACTGCCGTCTACTTCGACAGGGTTACGGGCTGCGGTTGCTTCCCGAATGGCATTCAGATCAATATAGCCGCTGCGCATCTTATAGTTTTCCTCTTCACGCTCAGAGAGAATCTTCTTGATGGGGCGAATCGGCGCCATGACCGGATCCTGTTTTTCTGTTTCAACGGCAACCGGAGCGGCTTCACCGGCCAGCGCAGCAGGGGAGTTGTCACTAAAAAGCTCCGCCACGTAATTACGGGCTTCTTCTTTTTCTTTTTCCAGTACCGGATCAACGGTTGGCTCAACCGCGCGAACAACTTCCTGTTTTTCAACAGCAGATTTCTGAAGCGGTTCTGCGGGAACTTGAGGAGTAACGGCTTTGGGCTTTTCGGCCGAAAGGTCTTTCAGCATATCGGCCCAGATATCGCCGCTTTTATTGCCGGAGAGAAAATCATCGGCATATGTATTGTGCTTCGGAGTTTCTTTTTTGGGCTTTTCGTCCACAACACCGAATTCTTTTAGGATATCATCCAGTTGGAAATCTGAGGTTTTGTATTTATCCGAACCATCGGAAGCCGTTTTATTAGAGGTTGACCAGATATCGCCGAGAATAGAATCAAAGAAATCTTTATCAGACATAACGGTTCTCCTTTATCTTCTGTTTTTTACATCTCGTTGACGCAACACTTCATACATCACAACACCGGCCGCAACCGATGCATTTAAAGAACTAACGTGTCCGCGCATGGGAATATTGATTAGAAAATCACATTTTTCACTAAGCAGGCGACCGATACCAAAACCTTCATCGCCGATAATCAAAGCGCAGGGGAGGTCAAAATCCGTATCGGTATAAGTGACCGATGCTTTGTCGGATGTGCCGAAAATCCAAACGCCTTTCTTTTTTAGCATATCAATCGTGGAGGCCAGATTGGATACACGAGCAATACGTACATATTCCAATGCGCCTGCCGATGTTTTAGATACCGTTTCCGACAAGGGAGCATTCCCTCGTTTCGCCACAATCACGCCATGGGCTCCCGCACCGTCGGCACTACGGATAATAGCGCCGAAATTATGAGGATCTTTCAGTTCATCCAATATTACAATAAACGGCTTTTCATTACGCTTAGCAGCGTAATCCAGAATATCGTCCACATCACAATATTCTTTTTCCGCACACAAGGCAATAATGCCTTGATGATTTGCACCGTCACATAGCTTGTCCAGTCGCATAGTATCGGAAAAAACGATAGGAATATTTTGTTTTTTGGCCTTTTCTATAATGCGGGCAATTTGCGGAGCGGTTCGACTTTTACAGACATATAACCGATCCACGGGATTGCCGCTACGAAGCAATTCGCTGACAGGATTGATCCCGATCGCCAATCGCTTTCCGTTAAGGTTTTCCATGGTATAGCCCCTCTTTTTCTTTTAACTTTTACATTATACACTATTTTTTTATAAAATAAAAGAAGTATTTCAAAAAAGTTTCAAAATAGTTACAGAAAAATTTATTTGCTGACAATTTTTTCTGATGTTTTGGATTGAAAGATTTTGATACTAATGATATAATAACATAATATATGATAAAAAGATATAGGTAAGTGTAGGTAACAACATGAAACTGATGATATTGGATTCGAACAGTATACTAAACCGCGCCTTTTTCGGAATGCCGCCCTTAACCACCAAAGCCGGTGTTCCCACCAATGCGGTATATGGTTTCTTGAATATCCTGCTTAAGCTCATAGAGGAAGAAAAGCCGGATGGTATTGTTGCGGCATTTGACGTAAAAGCAAAAACCTTTCGGCATACCATGTATCAAGGCTATAAGGCACAGCGTAAAACGATGGCGCCTGAACTGTCCAGTCAAATTCCAATTGCCAAACAACTTCTGGATGCTCTGGGGATTTTGCGCGTCGAATGTGCGGGCTTTGAAGGGGATGACATTATCGGAAGCTTGACCCGAAAGTTTACCGATATGGAACATGTAATTGTTACCGGAGACCGTGACAGTTTGCAATTGGTAAATGACCATACTCGCGTATTATTGTCGGTCAGTAGCCGTACCGGAACTGAAAGCATCAGTTACGGACCGGAAGAAGTTATGAAAAAGTACGGCGTTACTCCGTCGCAACTGATCGATATGAAAGCTATAATGGGGGATTCTTCGGATAACGTACCCGGCGTGTCGGGGATCGGAGAAAAGGGCGCTTCGGCATTGATTGCCAAATTTGGGTCTTTGGAGAGTGTATATGAGAATCTGGATGACCCAACGATCAAACCTGCACAACGGATTAAACTGGAGACGGATCGTGAAAGTGCTTTTCTGTCAAAACAATTAGTAACCATCAAGACGGATATGGATCTGGATATCTCGATAGAAGATCTGGCGCAAAAACCGTATGAAGAAGAGGCGTTGTTTGACCTGCTTTCTTCTCTTGAGTTTGATAAGTTTATTTCCCGCCTGGGGATACAGGATGCACAAGAAGAGGTTGGTGTTTCTGTTGAAATAAATCGCATTGAGAGTGCGGATTTATGGGATATTGTAAAAGATGTCCGTGAAATCGCCTTTTTGCCTACGGATAATGATCTGCTGATTTATGCGGAAGGTGTTTTATATCAAACGGCCGCAGATTTTGATTTTCTGAAGAGGCTTTTTTCAGAGGAATTACCGCATAAAACCACATATGGGGCAAAGGCCTTTGTTCGTCATCTTCTGAGTATGGGGATTGAGGCCAAGGGAATAGTATTTGATCTGAAGATTGCAGCCTATATCTTAAATCCCTCGGTAGCAAATTACAGCATTTCCTCTATTTTGAGGGAACAGTTGGCTGTTACACCGGATAATGACAGGACTGCCTGTGCCTATTTCTTGGATGCTGCTGCGGCGATGAAACAGGCCTTGGCAGATGCCGGTACGTTGGATCTGTTTGAAAAAATTGAATTGCCGCTTATGGAAGTGCTGGCACAAATGGAGTATAACGGTTTTGGCATGGATAAGCAACAGTTGGCCGAGTTTGGGCAAATGCTGTGCCGGCGTATAGAGGAATTAACCAATTCCATATATTTCATGGCAGGAAAGAAGTTTAATATCAATTCCACTAAGCAATTAGGAGAAGTTTTATTTGTCGACCTAAAACTTCCTGCACTATCTAAGACCAAGACGGGATATTCTACCAATGCTGAAGTGTTGGAACGTTTGCGCGGATATCATGAGATCATTGATGCTATCTTAGAATACAGACGATTAACGAAACTCAACTCCACTTATGTAGAGGGTTTTGTTGATTTGATTGATGAGAGTGGGCGAATTCATTCTGTATTCCATCAAACCATTACACAAACAGGTAGAATTTCCTCTTCAGAGCCGAACCTGCAAAATATTCCTGTACGCCAACCGCTTGGACGGCAGTTGCGTAAATTGTTTGTTGCGCAATCGGGCTGGAAGCTGGTAGATGCGGACTATTCGCAAATTGAACTGCGCGTTTTGGCGCATATTTCGCAAGATGAAAAAATGTTGGATGCGTTTCGCAGTGGGGCGGATATCCATACCAAGACCGCGTCGGAAGTTTTTAAGGTATCTCCTGATTTTGTGACTCCTGAACTGCGTTCTCGCGCAAAGGCGGTCAACTTTGGGATCGTATACGGGATATCTGATTTTTCCTTGGCGGGTGATATTAAGGTAACCCGAAAAGAAGCTAAGCAATATATTGAAAATTATTTTGATACCTATCGGGATATCAAGGATTATTTAGACAAAACCGTTTTATCCGCTAAGGCAAACGGTTACGTGAGCACCATTTTCGGACGTCGAAGATATATTCCCGAATTGTCGGTTCAAAATCATAATGTACGTGCTTTTGGTGAGCGTGTTGCCATGAATACTCCGATACAGGGAAGTGCGGCCGATCTGTTAAAGATTGCCATGGTATCGGTGTATCGCCGGTTGCGACAAGAAAACATGCAATCCCGCATTATTTTGCAGGTGCACGATGAATTGATTTTGGAATGTCCGGAAAACGAAGTAGACCGTGCCAAGCAAATCCTGATCGAAGAAATGGAAAATGCGGGCAATATCGGAATTCCGCTTAAAGTGGATCTGGGCGTAGGAGATAACTGGTATCAAGCGAAAGGATAAGAAGAATGAAGAGAGTATTATTTATTTGCACGGGAAACACCTGTCGCAGCCCAATGGCGCAAGGGCTGATGAATCAATTATCACATAAAAAAGGATATGACATACAGGCTACAAGTGCGGGTATTGCGGCACATGACGGACTTTTAATATCCTCCAATGCCATGGATGCCATGCAAGAAGAAGGGGTGGATATGTCCTATCACCGAGCCAGACAAGTAACGGGGAACGACATAGACAACGCGACTGCCGTTTTTTGCATGACCGATGCTCATGCAGCAACGGTAGCAGCAATTTATCCGCAGGCCATGGATAAAATTTATGTTTTGGGACGAGGAATCAGCGATCCTTTTGGTGGGGATCTGGATATGTACCGTATGTGTCGAGATCAGATCAAAGCGGAATTGCCTACTGTAATTAAAGCATTGGAGAATCATTGATGCTTAGCGTAGTTACAGCAACTATTCATGATATTGAATCCGTAACCAAAATGGAACGGGATATGTTTTCAGATCATATGTCCTATTCGACATTGGAGTTATCTTTAACAGCGGATTTGTTTTTGGTTCTGAAAGAATCAGACATGATTTGTGGGTATTTTTTAGGGCATTGTCTGATGGATGAGATGGAGATTTATCGCATTGCGGTTTTGCCAAATAAGCGGCGACTGGGTTACGGTAAGATGCTGTTGAATGAAGCAAAAAAACATGCAATAAATCAAGGGGTTAAGCAGTGTTTTCTTGAGGTACGGGAAAGCAATTGTGCGGCAAGAAAACTATATGGCTCATTTGGATTCGAGGAAATCGATCGTCGGCGTAGGTTTTATCGCATGCCGGATGAAGATGCCATTGTCATGATGAGCCAATGGGAGTAAGTAATGAAAATTTTAGCTATAGAAAGTTCATGCGATGAAACGGCTGCGGCTGTTGTAGAAGACGGACGTCATGTACTGTCCAACACTGTATACACGCAAATTGATATACACAAGATATACGGCGGCGTGGTGCCGGAAATTGCATCACGCAAGCATACAGAAAAAATCACGGCTGTTGTCGAGCAAGCGTTAAGTGATGCCGGTATATCTGCTCATGAATTGGATGCTGTTGCCGTAACCTATGCGCCGGGGTTGATTGGTGCTTTATTAACGGGGGTAAGCTACGCCAAAGCATTTGCTTATAGTTTGGATATTCCCCTTATACCGGTGCATCATCTTCGTGGGCATGTTGCAGCCAACTATTTAACATATTCCGAACTGCAACCGCCGTTCCTATCGTTGATTGTTTCGGGCGGACATAGCCATATTGTTCATGTAAAATCGTATACCGATTATGAAATTATCGGAAGAACGCATGACGATGCGGCAGGGGAAGCCTTTGATAAAGTTGCGCGTATTCTGGGAATCGGATATCCCGGTGGCCGTGAAATTGAAAAATTGGCCAGAGAAGGGAATCCTCATTTTTTACAATTGCCTCATAGTATTTTTTCGGAGAATCCTTATGATTTTAGTTTTTCGGGCTTAAAAACAAATGTCATCAATCACGTTCATAAATTAGAACAAAATGGACAAGTCCCGAACAAGGCAGATGTTGCGGCCAGTTTTTGCCATACAATTACCTCTACTTTGTGCGATCATTTCATAAAGGCGGCTTTGGATCATAATATCAGCACCCTGGTTTTGGCCGGAGGAGTATCAGCGAATGGTATACTTCGAGAAAAAGTAAGGGCGGCAGCAAAACAGTACAATTTTCAACTATATCTGCCGGAATTGAAATATTGCGGTGATAACGCCGCTATGATTGCTTCGCAGGCATTTTATGAATACAGAAACGGGACAGTTGCTGATCTGGATTTAAATGCGTATGCGACAATGAGTATTTCTTAGGTTGAGTACTTGACAAAAACTAAGATTTGATATTAAATATATAATTATTATATAAAAAGGCGGTGATTTATCAATGGGAATGAATGTAGCGTATAAACTCTTACATACCCATTTGGTCTCCGGTGAACTGAAAAGGGGAACGGAGATCGGCATTCGGATTGATCAGACATTAACACAGGACGCAACAGGCACTATGGCGTATTTGCAATTTGAAGCCATGGGCATTGATCGTGTAAAAACCGAACGGTCTGTTGCATACATTGATCATAACACTTTGCAGAATGGCTTTGAAAATGCAGACGATCACAGATACATTCAAACCGTTTGCAAGAAGCATGGTGTATATTTTTCCCGTCCCGGTAACGGCATCTGTCATCAGGTGCATTTGGAGCGTTTCGGTAAACCCGGAAAGACCTTATTGGGCAGTGACTCGCATACCCCGACCGGTGGCGGTATCGGTATGCTGGCTATCGGTGCCGGCGGTCTTGATGTAGCTGTTGCGATGGGTGGCGGTGAATATTTCATTACCTGCCCCGGCGTTATCCGTGTCAATTTAACCGGAAAATTACGCCCTATGGTAAGCGCAAAAGACATTATTCTGGAAGTGCTTCGCCGTATTGATGTTAAAGGCGGCGTGGGATATATCATCGAGTATTGCGGTGAAGGTGTTAAGACGTTAACGGTTCCTCAGCGCGCTACCATCACCAACATGGGCGCCGAAACGGGTGCTACCACGTCGGTGTTTCCTGCGGATGAAATTACCCGTAGTTTCTTAGCCGCTCAAGGCCGTGAAGACGATTATATGGAACTTTCCGCCGATGCAGATGCTGAGTATGACAAGACCATTGATATTGATCTGAACACGCTTGTTCCGCTGGCGGCATGTCCGCATAGTCCCGGTAATGTCAAGCCGGTTTCGGAATTAGCCGGCATGAAAATTTCTCAGTCTTGTATTGGTTCCTGCACCAACTCGTCTTATCTTGATATGATGACTGTAGCTGCCATTCTGAAAAATCAGACCGTACATAGTGACGTGTCTTTGGCTATTTCTCCCGGTTCTAAGCAAGTATTCAACATGCTGGCCGGTAACGGAGCGTTGGCCGATATGATTGATGCCGGTGCCCGCATCTTGGAATGTGCTTGCGGTCCCTGCATTGGCATGGGACAATCGCCCAAGAGTGCCGGTATCTCTTTGCGTACCTTTAATCGTAATTTTGAAGGACGCAGCGGCACGGAAGATGCTCAAGTGTATCTTGTCAGCCCTGAAACGGCGGCCATTTCCGCTATTACCGGTGTTATGACCGATCCGACAACATTCTCGCTGGATTGTGAGATTGTAATGCCTGATTACTTTACAGTGAATGATAATCTGGTAGACGCTCCTGCAGAGTCTTCGGATATGGTGGATGTGGAGCAAGGGCCGAACATTAAGCCGTTTCCCGTTAATGAGGCTATGCCTGATACCATCAGCAAGCGTGCGCTGTTGATTGTAGGGGATAATATTACGACTGATCACATCATGCCGGCAGGTGCCAAAATTTTGCCGTACCGTTCCAATATTCCTAAACTTTCTGAGTTCTGTTTCGTGCGATGCGATGAAGAATTCCCCTCGCGCGCCAGACAGTGGGGTGGAGGTATCATTATTGGCGGCGCCAACTACGGGCAGGGGTCTTCCCGTGAGCATGCGGCACTGGTTCCTCTGTATTTAGGCGTGAAAGCCGTCATTGCCAAATCGTTTGCCCGTATCCATGCGGCAAACTTGATCAATAACGGCATTATTCCCATCACGTTTGAAAATCCCGATGATTATGATCGCTTTGAACTGGGCGATGAATTGGAGTTGCCGAATGTACGTAACCGAATTCTCAACGGAGATTCCATTTCTATTGTCAATACAACTAAGAACATTACTGTTACCGGTGTCGTTTCGTTGTCGGAACGTCAGAAGCAAATGCTTTGTGCCGGCGGACTTTTAAATTACACAAAAAACAGATAAAGGAGCAAATAACATGACACAGCAACAAAAACAAGCGGCATTAGAAAAATTTGCTGCACTTTTAGACAAACAGGATGCCCGCGTTCAAAAAATGAAAGAGCAGGGAGATTTTGTAGATTACAGCAAATTGGATAAATTGATCATCGGCGTATGCGGAGGTGACGGCATCGGTCCCATTATCACCAACGAAGCCGCTCGTGTTTTGGAGCATATGCTTCAGGACGAAGTAAAAGCGGGCAAGGTTGAGTTTCGTGTGATTGACGGTTTGACCATTGAACGCCGTGTAGAAGTAATGAAAGCTATTCCCGATGACGTATTGGAAGAACTTAAGCAGTGCCATGTCATCTTGAAAGGCCCCACCACAACTCCTCGTCAAGGCGATCCTTGGCCGAATATTGAAAGTGCCAATGTAGCCATGAGAAAGGAACTGGATCTGTTTGCCAATGTTCGTCCCGTTAAAGTACCCGATAAGGGCATTGATTGGACCTTCTACAGAGAAAATACCGAGGGTGCCTATACGCTTGGTTCGGAAGGTGTAAATGTTGATGAAGATCTGGCATTTGATTTTACGGTTGCTACCTCTGAGGGGTGCCGTCGTATTGCTCGTTTGGCCTTTGATTTTGCAGCAAAATCCGGTAAAAATAAGGTATCGGTTATCACCAAAGCTAATGTTATTAAAACGACTGACGGTAAATTCCTGAATATCTGCAAAGAGGTTGCTAAGGATTATCCGACAGTTGAGATGGATGATTGGTATATTGATATTACGACCGCAAAACTGATTGATGAGAAGCGTAGAACGGCTTTCCGCGTCTTCGTTTTACCCAATCTCTACGGCGATATCATCACCGATGAAGCGGCCGAATTCCAAGGCGGTGTCGGTACAGCCGGTAGCGCCAATATCGGTAAACGTTATGCTATGTTTGAGGCTATTCACGGTTCGGCTCCCCGTATGATGGATGAAGGACGCGGTCAGTACGCCGATCCTTGCTCTATGTTGCGTGCATGCGTCATGCTGCTGTCCCATATCGGCAGACAGGCCTTGGCTGACAAACTGGAGCGTGCGCTTGATATTTGCATGTTTGAAGAGGCGAAATTAAAGATTACCGGACGGAATACCGGTGCAACCAGCGAAGAATTCGGCAACTACGTTATGGAGACGCTCAGCAAATTAAACTGAGGTATTGTGAATGATTGATCAAAAAAATATCCGAAATTTCTCAATAATTGCCCACATCGATCACGGCAAGTCTACGCTTGCCGATCGATTGTTGGAGCATACCGGTTCGGTAAACACCAGAGATATGACGGCGCAAATTCTGGATAACATGGATCTGGAAAAAGAGCGGGGCATTACCATAAAGGCAAGAGCAGTCAAATTGGAATATCAAGCCCATGACGGCGAGAATTATATTCTAAATTTGATCGACACGCCGGGACATGTCGACTTCAACTACGAAGTATCCCGCTCCTTGGCAGCTTGTGAGGGAGCCATCCTTATCGTAGATGCCACACAGGGCATAGAGGCTCAGACCCTTGGCAATACCTATTTGGCCATTGATCACAATTTGGAGATTGTTCCGGTTATCAACAAAATGGATCTACCGAGTGCAGATCCTGAACGAACCATTGAAGAAATAGAGGATATTATTGGGTTACCGGCAGGGGATGCTCCTCGTATCTCTGCAAAAATGGGCACTAATATTGAAGATGTATTGGAGCATATTGTTACCGACGTTCCGGCGCCTACCGGTGATCCGGACGCTCCGTTACAAGCCTTGATATTTGATTCTATTTATGACAGTTATCGCGGCGTTATTGTTTATGTCCGAATCATGGAAGGCCGCATCCGTGCCGGTCAACGCATGAAATTGATGTCTACCGGTGCCGAATTTGATGTTGTAGAAGTGGGATACATGCGAGCAACATCATTGGAAAAAACCGAAGAATTAATGGCGGGAGAAGTCGGATACATTACGGCAAGCATTAAAACCGTACGCGATACACAAGTTGGCGATACGGTAACGCTGGCGGAGCGCCCGGCTGCGGAACCGTTGCCCGGCTATAAAAAGGTCAACCCCATGGTGTATTGCGGTATTTATCCGGCAGACGGTGCACATTATTCCGATCTGCGCGATGCCATGGAAAAGCTTCAGCTTAACGATGCCGCTCTCAGCTATGAGCCCGAAACATCGGCCGCTCTTGGGTTTGGTTTTCGTTGCGGTTTTCTTGGCCTTTTACACATGGAGATCATACAGGAGCGCTTGGAGCGGGAATATAATTTAGATATCATCACAACGGCCCCCTCGGTTATCTATAAATTCAAGCTGACATCGGGAGAGACCATTTTTATTGATAATCCCACCAATTATCCCTCTCCGACATCAATTGAATACGCCGAAGAACCGATGGTTTCCGCTCACATTTTTTCTCCTACCGAACACGTGGGTGCGGTTATGGATCTCTGCCAAGAAAGACGCGGAACCTTTATTGATATGACCTATCTGGATCAAGGACGTACCAATATCCATTATGAGATGCCGCTCAACGAGATTATTTACGATTTCTTTGACTGCCTAAAATCTCGTACCCATGGATATGCATCATTGGATTATGAATTTTTGGATTATAGAAAGAGTAATCTTGTTAAGTTAGATATTTTACTCAACGGTGATGTGATTGATGCGCTTTCCTTTATCCTGCACGCCGATCGCGCTTATCCCAAAGCAAGGAAAATGGTTGAAAATCTAAAGGAAAATATCCCCAGACAACTGTTTGAAATTCCTGTTCAAGCGGCAATCGGCGGCAAGGTGATTGCCAGAGAAACGGTTAAAGCCGTTCGTAAAGATGTTCTTGCCAAATGTTACGGCGGTGACATTACGCGTAAGAAGAAATTGTTAGAGAAACAAAAAGAAGGCAAGAAACGTATGCGTCAATTTGGTTCGGTAGAAGTGCCTGCGGAAGCCTTCATGAGTGTTTTGAAATTGGATGTGTAAATATGCGACAAGCACTTGGACTTTATATCCATGTCCCATTTTGCAAACAGAAGTGTAAATATTGTGATTTTTATTCCGTAGCGGCGGATCCATTTCGGATCCGCCGTTATACTGACGCTCTGATTCAGGAAATGAAAGAACATCAAAAAACATTTCAGGATTATGAGTTCGACACACTTTTTATAGGCGGGGGAACGCCATCGGTTATTGGTGATTCCTTAATTGAGATTGTAAACTTTGCATGTAAAACATTTCACTTTACATCAGATGCCGAAATGACTTGTGAAGCCAATCCGGAATCTCTCACATTAGAATTATTATTCCAATTAAAAGAAGCCGGAATTAATCGCATCAGCATGGGGGCGCAAAGTTTTTGCAATGATGAACTTTTAGATTTGGGGAGAATTCATGATCGGGAGTGCATTATACGCGCCTATAGGGATTGCATAAAGGCAGGATTTAAGAATATCAATATCGATATTATGTTCGGAGTGGGTCATCAGCGTTGTCAGGATGATCATGTATCTGTATTTGCTCAAACCATAGATCAGCTTCTACAACTAAACCCTCCGCATATTTCTTGCTATAATTTGACGATACAGGAGCATACCCCCTTACATCAAGCTGTAAATGACTATCAATTTGCCTCGGATGATGACGAAGATGCGATGTATAGTCTGCTTTGTCGTCGATTGTCCGATCATGGTTACGAACATTACGAAATCTCTAATTTTGCAAAACCCAATTATGCTTGCCGTCATAATTTGAAATACTGGAATAGTAAACCATATCTTGGACTTGGGCCCGGTGCGCACTCTTACATCAATGGTATACGGTATTCGCGGGAGTGTAATGTAGAAAACTATATTGCCGGGAAAAGCAGTATTATTACCGAGGAATGTTTA
>JAZNSU010000110.1:0-19619 GCA_045591385.1 Eubacteriales bacterium | reverse complement strand
GTGTTGCAGACCCCAATGCAACCAGCGCTTTTTCCCTGTTGCCTCGGTAAATAGCCAGCTCTCTTGCGTGGTATCGGGGTGTGTTTTCAGATTTATAGGTGTGTTCCTGCTCCTCGTCCATGATAATCAGCCCGACCTTATCAAAGGGAGCAAAGACGGCAGTGCGGGTACCGACGGCAATTTTCGCCTGTCCCTCTTTCATGCGCTTCCATTCGTCGAGCCGTGCACCGGGGGAGAGATCGGAGTGCATCACCGCCACCGTGTCGCCGTAGCGACCGCGCAGGCGGGCGGTCAACTGCACCGTCAGCATAATTTCGGGCACCATCACGATGGCACTCTCGCCGCGTGCTAATACCCGATCGAGCAGATTGTAAAAGACATGGGTTTTGCCCGAGCCCGTCACGCCATAGAGCAGATCCACGCCAAATTCACCCAAATGCGCACCGATCTCGTCGGCGACCCGTTGCTGGTCAGGCGAAAGAGTGGCTTGTTTGGCCGATGCATCGTAACGCTCGGTCGCCATGCGGCGCACCTCACGGCGGCCAAAGGCAATGATGCCGTTCTTTTTCAGGGTGGTAAGTTGTGCGGGTGTCACCCCTGTCATGTAGCACAGATCGGTTTTATCCGTTTCCCCTTGTATGAGCAGGTATTCCACCGCGCCGCGGGCGCGTTCGTTGATCTTGCCCTCGCAATAGGCAGTAGCCGTTTCGGGTGTGCAGGCAAGACGCACGGTAGGCACCGTACGGTCGCCCAGCGCACGCTTGTCCCGATAGGAGCGGACCAGCACCCCATCTTCGCACAGGCGGGTCAAGACCGATTTCGATTGTGGGAACAGGGCAAGCAAGTCCTTTTCGCGGATCGGTTCCCGATCCCGTATACACCCGACCAATTCTTCCTGTTCAGACGGGGCGGAAACGTTGCCCAAACGATAGAGGGCTTCGGTTTTCATTTCCAGTCCGGCGGGGAGCATGGCTTTGAGGCAGTCGTACACGGGCGTAATGTACTGCTCGCTCATAAACTGCGCCAACTCCAGCATTTCAGCGCTGACACGGTAATCGTCCTCGGCTACCGTGGCAATGGGCTTGAGTTTGCCCGAAAAATCGGAAGTTTCAGAAAGGGAAAGAATGAAACCGGCACGCCGATCCCGACCGAAAGGCACAACAACACGCGCACCCACCAACGCCTTGTCTAAAAGGTGTTCGGGTACGCAATAATCGTATGTGCCGCCCGCAAAAAAGGGCATATTTTCAACGGCAACGCGTGCGATCATAAAAATCCTTTCAATGAAAACGGCGGCAAGGATGCCGCCCCTTTTCATTCTTCGGTTTCTACGTGAGAGACGATCTCGTACAGTCCGTCGGCGTACTGCTCGGCGGCGATGACGACGGCCTTGTCATCGGTATGCACACCGTTTGCCTCGTTTTCCTCGGCAATGGTGCGGGCACGCTTGGCGACACCCGAAATCAGGGAGTAGCGGGAGATCTCCTTGTCTTTGACCAGTTGTTCGGTGGACAGTTTCTTCATATCCATGTTCTCTATACCTCTTTAATTAAAATCAATACAAACTTGTTCTTTTTCCAGAATGTCAATGACATCGGCAATGGCATCGTCCAGATCATCGTTAACGACTCGGTACCGATACTGATCGGCCGTGTCCAGTTCCGACAGAGCCATGGCCACCCGTTTTTGAATGACATCTTCCGCCTCGGTGCCGCGACCGTGCAAACGGTCGATGAGCGCCTGACGGTCGGGCGGCAGAATGAAAATGCTTACGGCATTTTCCATCTGACTCATGACCTGCTTAGCACCCTGCACCTCGATCTCCAAAATGACGCCTAAGCCTTTATCCAGTTGGCGCTTAACGGCATCGGCAGGGGTGCCGTAATAATTATCGACATATCGAGCATATTCGAGCATTTCGCCCGCTTCGATGCGCTTCTCAAAATCATCCTTGGTAATAAAGTAATATTCCCGACCGTCCCGCTCGCCCTCGCGCGGGGCACGGGTGGTAGCCGATACCGACAGCGTCAGATGCGGGAAGCGGCGGAGCAGTTCTTTCACGATCGTCCCTTTGCCGACACCCGACGGGCCGGACAGAATGATGACTTTGCCCTGTGTCATGCTTCGTCCTCCTCATCGTCCTCATCCTCAATGTCATAGGCGCGGTTGGAGATGGTTTCGGGCTGGATGGCCGAAAGCACGATATGATCGGAATCGGTAATGATGACCGCACGGGTACGGCGGCCGTATGTAGCATCAATGAGTATGCCGCGATCCTTGGCCTCGGAAATGATACGCTTGATGGGTGCCGATTCGGGGGACACAATGGCCACCACACGGGATGCCGCCACCATATTACCAAAGCCGATGTTGATCAGTTTGTTGGAATATTTCATGATTTGCCTCACTCAATGTTCTGGATCTGTTCGCGGATGTTTTCCAGTTCGCTCTTGACTTCAATGACCACCTTGGCCATCTCCACATCGTTGCACTTAGAGCCGGTGGTGTTGATCTCACGGTTCATTTCCTGCATATAAAAGTCGAGTTTCTTGCCGATGGGGCCGTTGCCCGCAAGCAGGGAGCGGAAATTGTCAATGTGGGTGCGAAGTCTGGTGGTCTCCTCGGCCACTGTGACCTTGTCAGCGTAGATGGCCGCCTCGGTGAGCAGTCGACCCTCGTCCACCGTCGTATTGCCCAGCGCCTCTTGTATACGCACCAGCAGTTTTTCGCGGTACTCCTGTACCGTCTGCGGCGAGCGGGCATCAATGGCTTCAACATGGGCGGCGATGGTATCCAGCCGCTTTTCGATATCGGCCACCAAACGGGCGCCCTCTTTTTCACGGGCGGATAGGAATGCGGTTAGCGCTTCGGCTACTACGGACAGTACCGCTTCACCCAGCGCCTCCTGATCTTCGTCGGGCTTGCGCACCGAGAAGATATCGCGGTTGGCGGCAATGTCGGAAAGTTTGAGATTGTTTTTCAACTTATGATCTTTGCCGATGATGTGCAAAGCCGAGAGCCAGCCCGAAAGATAGGCATCGTTGTAGGATACCTCTACAGGGTCATCTCCCAGATTTTCAATTGAGATATAAACCTCAATTTTACCTCTCTTGACCTGTTCACCCACACGGCCTCGTACGATCTCCTCTAAAAAGGAGTAGCCGCGGGGGGTGCGCACCGTGCACTCAAAAAAACGGTGGTTGACTGCCTTGATCTCGGCGGAGAGGCGCTTATTGCCAAAGTCTTGCGACGCGCGCCCGTATCCTGTCATGCTTTTTAACATATTTCTACCTCTTAAAGAAGTCCGATTTTCTTATCTTTTAATTATAACAAAATTTCCCTATCGTGTCAATCATTTGAGGACTTTCCGCAGAAATTCTCCCGTGTAACTGCCCTCCACCTGTGCCACCTGTTCGGGCGTGCCTTGAGCAACGATATGCCCGCCCTTATCCCCGCCGTCGGGGCCCAGATCAATGATGTGATCGGCGATCTTGATCATATCCAGATTATGCTCGATCACCAACACCGTATTGCCCGACTTGACCAGTTTGCCCAACACCTCAATAAGTTTGGCTACGTCGTGCATGTGCAGTCCCGTCGTCGGCTCATCCAAGATATAGAGGGTCTTGCCGGTGGAGCGGCGGGACAGTTCGGTGGCTAATTTGACTCGTTGCGCCTCACCGCCCGAAAGGGTGGTGGAACTCTGCCCGATCTTGACATATCCCAAGCCTACATCGCACAGCGTTTGCAGTTTGCGGGAGAGTTTGGGATAGGCCGAGAAAAACTGCGCGCCCTCCTCAATGGTCATTTCCAGTACATCGTTGATGTTCTTGCCCTTGTATTTCACCTCTAAGGTTTCTCGGTTATACCGCTTGCCGCCGCAAACCTCGCAAGGGACGTATACATCGGGTAAAAAGTGCATTTCAATCTTCAGAATTCCGTCACCCTCGCAGGCTTCGCACCGCCCGCCCTTAATGTTAAAGGAAAAACGGCCGGCGTTAAAGCCCCGCATCTTGCTGTCGGGCAGAGAGGCGAATACCTCGCGGATATCGGTAAACAGCCCCGTATAGGTGGCGGGATTGGAGCGGGGCGTGCGCCCGATGGGAGACTGGTCGATCACAATGACCTTGTCTAAATGCTCCACACCCTCGATCGCCTTATGCTTGCCGGGTCGTACTTTGGTAGCGCCGTTGAGGGTAATGGAGAGGGATTTAGATAAGATCTCATTGACTAAGGAACTCTTACCCGAACCCGATACCCCCGTCACGCAGGTAAAGGTACCCAGCGGCACCGATACGTCAATCCCCTTGAGATTGTTCTCGGCGGCGCCGCGCACGGTCAGGAATTTGCCGTTGCCCTCCCGCCGCTTCTTGGGGATCTTGACAGATAACTTGCCCGATAAATATTGACCCGTGATCGAGTCTTGGCACGCTTCAATCTCGTCGAGCGTGCCTTGAGCAACCAGATAACCGCCGTGTACACCCGCACCGGGGCCGATATCGATAATTTGATCGGCGGCACGCATGGTGTCCTCGTCATGTTCGACGACCAATAGAGTGTTGCCTAAATCCCGCAACTTTTTGAGGGTGGCAATCAATTTTTCATTATCTTTTTGGTGTAAACCGATGCTCGGCTCGTCCAGAATATAGATGACGCCCATCAGCGACGAGCCAATCTGGGTGGCCAAACGGATGCGCTGGCTCTCCCCGCCCGATAGGGTGGCGGCACTGCGCGCCAAGGTCAGATACTCCAAACCCACCGACACCAAAAAGCCCAACCGCGCCTTGATCTCTTTGAGAATCTGGGCGGCAATGTAGGTCTCTTTCTCGGTCAGTGTCAGCCCCTCAATAAAGGTGAGCAGGTCGGAGATGGACATCTGGGTCAGTTCATAAATATTCTTCCCGCCCACCGTCACGGCCAAAGCCATCTTATTTAGGCGGTGTCCGTGGCAATCGGGGCAGGGAATGGTGGACATATAATGTTCTAGGTCGGCACGGGCGGCTTCGCTCGACGATTCCCGAAACCGGCGTTCCAAGTTAGGAATTACCCCCTCAAAGGGCGCATCATACTCCGAATTGCCGCCGCCGAACGGGCGTTTCAGGTGCAGTTTTTTGGTGCCGGTACCGTAAAGAACGGCCTTTTGACCCGCGGTCGGAATCTCACAGAAGGGCGTGTCGAGGGTAAACCCGTATTCCTTGCCGATGGCCGTGAAATACATGGTGCCGATGGAGGTGGCATCCTTGGCGTTCCAGCCGCTGGCGACGATCGCCCCGTCACGGAGCGCCTTGGTTTTATCGGGTACGATCAGATCGGGATCGACCTGAAGTAACGTGCCCAGTCCGGTACAAGACGGACAGGCACCAAAGGGATTGTTAAAGGAGAACAAGCGGGGCACCAGTTCTTCAATGGTGACCTCATGATCGGGGCAGGCGTACTTTTGGGAAAAGAGAATGCGCTCCCCGTCAATAATATCCAGCACCACCATGCCGTTGCCGATCTTGGCGGCCGTCTCGGCCGAGTCGGCAATGCGCCCGCGGGCTTCTTCCTTGATGACGATGCGGTCAACCACAATATCGATGTTGTGTTTCTTGTTCTTGTCCAGCGGAATTTCTTCGTCTAAATTGTATTGGATGCCGTCCACAACGGCACGGGCAAAGCCGCTTTTGCGCATATCGTCGAGCAGGGAGCGGTATTCGCCCTTGCGCCCGCGAATGACGGGAGCGATGATTTGCGCTTTGGTGCCCGTTTCATGGGACAGGATACGGTCGACGATCTGGTCGATGCTCTGCTGGCGGATTTCCTTGCCGCAAACGGGGCAATGAGGTAAGCCAATATTCGCATAAAGCAGACGCAAATAGTCGTAAATCTCGGTAATGGTGCCCACGGTGGAGCGTGGGTTCTTCGATGTTGTTTTCTGGTCGATGGAAATGGCAGGGGATAGATTCTCGATGACGTCGACGTCGGGCTTGTCCATCTGCCCCAAGAATTGGCGGGCATAGGAGGAGAGGGACTCAACATAGCGGCGCTGTCCCTCGGCATAAACCGTTTCAAAGGCAAGCGAACTCTTGCCCGATCCCGAAAGACCGGTCAGCACGACCAGTTTATCACGGGGGATGTTGACATCAATATTTTTGAGGTTGTTCTCCCGTGCCCCTTTTATGATGATTTGATCGTTCATTCTTTTCTCTCCGTCAGTTCTCGTATGCGGTCACGCAGATAGGCGGCATGTTCGAATTCCAGCATCTTGGCCGCCGCTTTCATTTCTTTTTCCAGCCGTGCCACCAGTTCCACTTTTTCTCGTTTACTCAGGCGGCGACCTTCATATTCGGTGTTATAGTCGGATTTCGTGGTAATTTCCAACACATCCCGAATGTCCTTGACAATGGTTTTCGGGGTGATGCCGTGTGCCTCGTTATAGGCGTGCTGGATTTCACGGCGGCGCTCGGTCTCGGTGATGGCACGCTCCATCGAGGGTGTGACCTCATCGGCGTATAAAATGACCTTGCCCTCGGCATTACGGGCGGCACGGCCAATGGTCTGAATGAGTGAAGTTTCACTACGCAAGAAACCCTCTTTGTCGGCATCTAAAATGGCAACCAATTCCACCTCGGGCAGATCCAGCCCCTCTCGCAAGAGGTTAATGCCCACCAGTACATCAAATACGCCGCGGCGCAGGTCGCGTATCAGGTGCATGCGTTCGATGGTGTCTACATCATGGTGCATATACCGCACTTTAATGCCGGCATCGGACAGGTATTCGGTCAGATCTTCGGCCATTCTTTTCGTCAGCGTCGTGACCAGCACCCGCCGATCCCGCTCGGTGCGCTGACGAATCTCAGACAGCAGATCGTCGATCTGCCCCACGGTCGGGCGCACCTCAACCACCGGATCGAGCAGTCCCGTCGGACGAATGATCTGCTCGGCGATCTGTTCCATGTGTTCCTTTTCATAATCCCCCGGCGTGGCCGATACGTAGATGGCCTGCGGGATTTTGGACTGAAATTCATCAAAGTTGAGGGGGCGGTTATCGAGCGCCGAGGGCAGACGAAAACCGTATTGGATCAACGATTCTTTGCGGGAACGATCGCCCCCGAACATGCCCCGCACCTGCGGCAGGGTGACATGCGACTCGTCCACAAAAAGCAGAAAATCATCGGGAAAATAATCCAGTAGCGTGTAGGGGGTACTCCCCGCGGGACGCCCCGAAATGACACGGGAATAGTTCTCAATTCCCGAACAGAAGCCCACCTCCCGCATCATCTCCATGTCGTAGCGGGTGCGTTGTTCAATGCGTTGCGCCTCAATGAGTTTGCCCTGCTCGGTAAAGTATTGTATTCGCTCTTCCATCTCCCGCTCAATCTCAACCAAGGCCGCCTCCATCTTTTCGGGCGCTACCACATAATGGGACGCGGGGTAGATGGCTACGTGGGACAGGTCGCCCAGCACTTCGCCGGTGACGGCGTTGATCTGGGTGATGCGGTCGATCTCATCCCCGAAAAATTCCACGCGGATGCAGTCCGCGCCCGCATAGGCGGGAAAAATTTCTACAATATCGCCCCGCACGCGGAAGCGGTTGCGCTGAAAGTCGATGTCGTTGCGCTCATACTGGGTTTCGACCAGACGGCGCAGCAGCGCATCCCGCTCCATCTCCATGCCACGGCGCAGGGAAATGACCATGCCGGTGTAATCGTCCGGATCGCCCAATGTGTAGATGCAGGATACCGACGCCACAATAATCACGTCCTTGCGCTCGAAGAGGGAAGAGGTGGCGCTGTGGCGCAGTTTCTCAATCTCGTCGTTGATGGACGAGTCCTTTTCAATATAGGTATCGGTATGGGCAATATAGGCCTCAGGCTGGTAATAATCGTAGTAGGAAACGAAGTATTCCACCGCATTTTCGGGGAAAAACTCCTTAAATTCGGCGCATAATTGCGCCGCTAAGGTCTTATTATGCGCCAAAATGAGGGTCGGTTTGCCCGCATTTTGAATGATGTTGGCCATCGTAAAGGTCTTTCCCGACCCCGTTACGCCCAACAGTACCTGTTCCCGCAGGCCATCCTTAACGCCTTGGGACAGCGTTTCAATCGCCTGCGGTTGATCCCCTGTAGGTTTATATTTACTTTTGAGTTTGAAAACACTCATCACAAACCTCAAAAAGATAGATATTTTATAGTATATCCTATATATTATACATCATGATTTTTTTCTTTGCAAGTAGCGGAAGAATATGATACAATGAAAACATGAAAGAAATTACCATTACAAAAAATGACGCAGGACAGCGGCTGGACAAGTTCCTCATCAAGGGCTTCGGTATGCCGTCCTCCTTGGTCTATAAGTATCTGCGCAAAAAGCGCATCCGTCTGGACGGAGTGCGTGCCAAGGGCGCCGAAATGCTGGGTGAGGGGAGTGTGCTTACCCTCTATATCAATGACGAATTTTTTGAGCATAAACGGGAAACGATCGCCTTTGACGGAGCGGTCGAGATCGTCTATGAGGATAGCCAGATCGCCGTGCTTTATAAGGAAGCAGGCTTGCTTTCCCATGCCCCATCGGGTGACAGTCTGGCGGCTCGCTGGGTGGCGCACCTGACGGCAACGGGGGAGTACGCTCCCGAGAATGAGCGCTCCTTTGTGCCGGCGTTGTGCAATCGGCTTGACCGCAATACCGAAGGCTTGGTCATCGCCGCCAAAACAGCCGCCGCCTTGCGGGAAATGGACGAACGAATCCGTTTGCGGCAGGTCAGAAAGTATTATGTCTGTACCGTGCAGGGAGCCCCGCCGGCGCAGGAGGGGGAACTGACCGCCTATTTGAGCAAGGATGAGAAAACCAATAAGGTCTCCGTGTATGATACGCCCCATGCGGGCGCCCGCCCCATCCGTACAGGGTATCGACTACTGAAAAAGGGGGCGCAATCTGTGGTCGAGGTCGAGTTGCATACCGGCCGTCCCCACCAGATCCGTGCCGCCTTTGCCCATGCGGGCTTTCCTTTGGCGGGAGATACCAAATACGGCGGCGGCAAGGGCGGATACTCGCTCAAAGCCTATAAGGTGGTATTTGACTTTGACTCGGAATTGGAGTGTTCAGGCAAGACGGTTCAGATTTGATGAAATGGACGCAGCCTGTATAATTTTTTACTTGACAAAACCCGATATTTTTTATATATTAATAGTAGAAAAGGCTTGCCCTATACGGAAATGTTAAAAACCATCCGTACCGGGGCAGGCAATTTTTTTAAGGAGGGTCGGATCATGGATCACGAACAGACCAAATCGGGTGATATCATTCGCCTGGAACATATCAGCATCTCTTTTGATGATGAGATCATTTTGGACGATTTGAACTTGACCATTAAGGACAAGGAATTTGTGACTCTGCTCGGCCCGTCCGGCTGTGGAAAAACAACAACCCTGCGTATCATCGGCGGCTTTGCCCAGCCCGATGAGGGCGTGGTATACTTTGATGACGAGGATATCACCAAACTCCCGCCCCATAAACGCAACGTCAATACCGTATTCCAGAAATACTCTCTGTTTCCGCACCTGAACGTTATTGAAAATGTGTCGTTCGGCCTGAAACTGAAAAAACTGCCCAAGGACAAGATCAACGCCTTGGCTACCGATATGCTTCGTCTGGTCGGGCTGGAGGGATTTGAAAAGCGGAGTGTTGACTCCCTTTCAGGCGGTCAGCAACAGCGGGTGGCCATCGCCCGTGCACTGGTCAACTCTCCCCGTGTTTTATTGTTGGATGAGCCGCTGGGCGCATTGGATCTAAAGCTGCGTAAGGAACTGCAGGTCGAACTCAAGCGCATCCAAAAACAGACGGGTATTACCTTTATCTATGTCACCCACGATCAGGAAGAGGCGCTGACCATGTCCGACACCGTTGTCGTCATGAACAAGGGCGTCATCCAGCAGATCGGCACCCCTACTGATATTTATAACGAGCCTAATAACGCCTTTGTTGCCCACTTTATCGGCGAGAGCAATATCATCGACGGGCATATGCTGGGTGATGAAAAGGTTGAATTTTCGGGTCGTATTTTTAAGTGTGTCGACCGTGGCTTTGAAGTCAATGAAACGGTGGATGTTGTCATCCGCCCTGAGGATATTTTGGTTACCAAACCCGAAGACGGCATGATCATCGGCGTGGTCGAGTCGGTCGTCTTTATGGGGATGCACTATGTCATTACCGTCGATTCGGGCGGCTATAAATGGCAGATCCGTTCCACCGTCGCTCCCGCTGAGGGCGCCGAGGTGGGACTGCGGATCGAGCCCGACGGCATCCACGTCATGCACAAGATGCAGACCGATATCCAAGAACGGATTCTGGAGGTGCTGGCGAGTGAAGAATAAAGGACTGGCGGCTCCCTATCTGGTATGGATGATTCTGTTCATCCTCGTGCCGCTGGTGCTGGTTATCGTCAACGCCTTTACCGATACAAGCGGCCAATTTACTCTCAATAATTTCTCCACTTTGGTGGATCTGGGTGGCATCTTTCTGCGCTCCTTCTGGCTGGCGCTGCTCTCCTGCGGCATTTGTTTGTTGTTAGGCTATCCTGTGGCCTATGCCGTGGCGCACATGAAAAAGCATCGCCAACCCATGATGCTCCTGCTTCTGATCCTGCCCATGTGGATGAACTTTCTGCTCCGCACCTATTCGCTGATCAATATCATTGATGTCAACGGTCTGCTCAATCAGTTATTGGGGCTGATCGGCATCCCCAAGGTGGAGATCATCAATACCCAGTTTGCGGTACTGCTGGGTATGGTCTATAACTATCTGCCCTTTATGATCTTGCCCATCTATACCATATTGATCAAAATTGAGCGCAACGTCATTCAGGCGGCCGAGGACTTGGGCGCCACGCCCCCGCAGGTGTTTCGCAAGGTGGTTTTGCCCCTGTCGATGCCGGGGGTCATGAGCGGCATTATTATGACCTTTATGCCCGCCGTATCTACCTTTATTATCTCCAAAATGCTGGGTGGCGGTATGTTCATGCTCATCGGTGACTATATCGAGATGCAGTTTTTGGGCAATACCTATAACCCCGGTGTCGGTAGCGCCATCTCGTTGGTGATGATGGTCATCATCCTCATTTCGCTGTTCTGTATGCGGGGAATGGATGAGGAGACAAAGGAGGGCATTTTAGGATGAATAAAACCCTCTGCCGTGTCATCATGGCCTTTGTCTTTATCTTGCTGTATGCGCCCATTTTGATGCTGATCGTCTTTTCCTTTAATCAGGGCAATTCTCAGACGGTCTGGCAGGGCTTTAGTCTTCGTTGGTATCAGGAACTGTTTCGGGATCGGGATATCATGCAGGCACTGTGGAACACGGTGCTGGTCGGCGGCATTTCGGCCGTGGCCTCTACCGTGATCGGTACCATGGCCGCCATCGGCATCTTCGGCATGAAAAAATCGACGAGAGGGTGGATCATGAACGCCACCTACCTGCCCGTGCTCAACCCCGATATCTTAACGGGTATCTCGCTGATGCTGGTCTATGGCCTGCTCCAACTGCCTTTTGGGCTAATGACTCTGTGTATTTCCCATATCACCTTTAATATCCCCTACGTTATCTTGTCGGTCATGCCGAAGTTGCGCCAGCTTAATATGTCTACTTATGAAGCGGCGCTGGATCTGGGTGCCCGTCCCTTAACGGCGGTGGGCAGGGTGGTACTGCCGGAGATTATGCCCGGTGTCTTTACAGGACTGATCATGGCCTTTACCATGTCGATTGACGATTTTATTATCTCGTATTTTACGGCGGGCACGGGAACAAGAACCCTGCCGCTGATCGTATACGCCATGACCAAGCGCAAGATCACACCCAAGATCAATGCGCTGTCCACCATTATGTTTATTACCGTTTTGCTGTTGTTGATCGTGGTCAATGTACGCAGAACACCGAAGAAGAAAACGGAGGAACGTCGATGAAAAAAATTGTTGCCCTTGTACTGATTGCTGTTTTGGCGCTCATCCCTCTGGCCGGTTGCGGCGGGAGCGGAGAAGTGCTCTATGTCTATAATGCGGGTGAGTATATGGATACCACCCTCAACGATGAGTTTACCGCCAAAACGGGCATCCGTGTGGTGTATGATACCTTTGATACCAACGAATCCATGTATGCCCTGTTAAAGGGCGGCAACGTCCATTACGACGTGGTCATCCCGTCCGATTATATGGTGGGCAAGATGCTCAAAGAGGATATGCTTCAGAAATTGGATATGAGCAAGATCCCCAATTATGCCAATATTATGGACACCTTCAAGAATCTCCCCTATGACGCTGAAAATGCGTATAGCGTGCCCTATCTGTGGGGCGTGGTGGGTATTATCTATAATACCGAAATGGTCAAAGAGGACGTGACCAGTTGGGACATTTTGTGGGATAGCAAGTACGATGGCAATATCCTTATGATCGGCAACCAGCGCGATGCGGTGGCTATTGCCTTGAAGAAGCTCGGCTACTCCATCAACTCGACCACTGAGGCCGAGATCTTGGGTGCGGGCAATGAGTTGAAGAAGCAGAAATCCATTCTGCAAGGCTATTTCAACGATCAGATGTATAACAAGTTAGAGGGCGAATCAGCGGCGATGGGTGCCTATTATTCGGGCGATGCCATGGTCATGATGCAGTCGAACGATAAGTTGGCCTTTGCCATTCCGCAGGAGGGCAGTAACTTCTATGTCGATGCCATGTGTATTCCAACTTGTGCGCAGAATGTGGACGCCGCCCATCAGTATATCAACTTCATGCTGGAAGCCGAGTCCAACAAGCGCAACGTTGAGGAGGTCTGCGGCTATACACCCAACGCCGAAACCTTCAAGTTGCTGGAGGCTGAGGGGAGCAATATGGCCGTCTATCCTGATGAAGAACTGATGGCTAAGAACGAACTGTATATCGTCCTGCCCGATAATATCAACGAATTATATAATCAGGTCTGGACCGAATTAGGTCAATAAAAAAAGAGGCTTCGGCCTCTTTTTTTATGTCTGCACACCCAAAGATGCCCTGCATATACTGGCATTAGGGGGTGAGCGCATGAAAAAGAGAAAACAGTCGCCGATCGGACTGTTGATGGTGGGCATATCGGTGGGCATTATTGTGTCGATCATCATTCCGGATACGCTCATCATCTTAGTGCTGGCCTTAATCTTATTGCTGGCCGGAATTCTGTTTTTGAGGTGATCGCATGAGGATCGTTGTTGTTCGACCCAAACCCTTTATGAAAAGCATACTCAAGAAGATTTTTAAATTTACATAAGAATAAGGCGGCAGGGCATAATCCCTGCCGCTATTTCATATCATGGTACAAAAAAGGAAATGAGGTACCGATATGAAAATATGGAGCCGGCGGCACAAAGACTGTGCACAGGTGATTTGCGAGCAGGCGGCGGCCTTGCCCGATTACTACCCACCCATCCTGCGTGTGGTGAGAACGGCGGGTCATGCGTGGATCAAAGAGGTGAAAGAACAGGGCGGCATCGTGCAGGTCAGCGGCGAGGTGTCGGTTACATTGCTGTATCAGACCGAGGACGAAAAGGGACTTTGTTCCTATCAAACAACCGCCCCATTTACCCATTCGTTTTCTCTGCCCGAGGGCTGTTCGGGTCGTGCCAATGCTCATGTCGGTTGCGTGAGTGTGACCTGTCGGCTCACCTCGGCACGTCGGATCTCCTTTAAGATCAATGTGCCTGTTTATCTTACCGTGGACGGCGAACGGGAACTGGGCGGTCCCGCCCCCTGCGAGGGCATGCATTATCTGGTGCGCAGTGCACAGGCGCGTTGCCTAATTGGGAATACTTCCCGCAAGACCCATCTCTCGGAAACGGCCGAGTGTGATCGTTTACCTGTCGCTGCTTTGGATACGCAGGTGTCGGCCGCCGTAACCGAACTGGCAAGCGCCGGTGCCAAAACGCTGGTTAAAGGGGAACTGGCCGTACGCACGCTCTATGTCACCAAGGACGACGAGGTGGGTGTTGCCTGTTATACTTTCCCTATATCTCAACTGCTCGACCTGCCCTGCGGAGAACATGTCGACTGTGATGTGCGCATACAGGTTTGCGCGGTCGATGTCGAGGTCGGCGAAACGATGGATGGCAGCCGCGGACGGCTGGGGTATGAGATCGATCTGGCCATCCTCGCCTGCGCCACCGAAACTCGCTCTTGCGACCTGATCTGTGACGCCTTTAGTGCTACCCATGCGCTGGACGTGTCGCGCGATTCGGTCGAACTGGTCACGGGACAGGGGCGCCACCGCGGTAGTGTCGAGGTGCATTTGCCGATCACAGAGGACGGCGAGGGCGGCGTCATGCTGGAAGCCTCGGTAGAACTATCCGCCCTTGAGACCAAGGTTGGCGACGGGAAACTGTCCATGGAGGGCGAGTGTGCCCTTTCTCTTCTGATGTTGGAGGAAAGCGGACATATCCGTTCTCGGGATCTGATCCTGCCGCTCACCGCCAACCTGCCGCATAACGGTCAGGGGCGGGCAACGGTGCGTGCCTGTGTCTGGTCGGCTCTGCCCACGGGGGATGGCGTGCGCCTGACTTTGCGATATGAACTGGCCTTGTGGCAGGATGCGGTGTGCGACTATCTCTCAGCCGCCACGCCCGATGAGGGAAAACCCTTACCGCTCATGACCCGCTATCCCGTCACCGTCTACTTTGCCGACAAAGGCGAAGCCCTATGGGACATCGCCAAAAAATACAGAATTTCTCCCGACCGTATCCGCAAGGATAACGGCATCGAAGGAGAGGAAATCACCGAGAATTGCCGCTTGCTGATTATATAAAAAAATCCCGCACCCATATTTGGGTGCGGGATTTCTATCTGCTTGTGTTAGTCAGAAATATAGGGCAGGAGAGCGACCTGACGGGCACGCTTGATGGCCTCGGTCAGCATACGCTGATGCTTGGCGCAGGTACCGGTAGCACGCTTGGGAAGAATCTTGGCGCGCTCGGACATGTACTTACGCAGCTTAGCGATATCCTTGTAATCGATATATTCGACCTTATCAACGCAGAACTGGCAAACCTTGCGTCTGCCCTTTTTGATGGGTCTAGCCGGTCTTTCCATGGAATGTATCCTCCTAAATAATCGTTAGAACGGCAGTTCGTCTTCGCCGGTCATCTCCTCGAAATCGGAGGGAGCGCCGGTGGAGAAAGAGGGAGCAGCAGGCGTTGATGCGGCACCGCTATCTTTCTTGGAATCTACGAACTGAATGTCGTCTGCAATCACTTCGACCGAACGGCGGTTGTTGCCGTCCTTATCCTTCCAGGGGCGAACCTGAAGGGAACCGGAAACGAAGATGGCAGAGCCTTTTTTGAAATACTTGGTCACGAATTCGGCCTGGTTGCGCCAAGCAACAACGTCGATAAAATCAACGGCTTGCTGGGCCTGATCCTTTCTGTAGGGACGGTTCACGGCCACAGAAAAAGAGGTCACGGCCAAATCGCTTTGGGTGCGACGCAGTTCGGGATCTGCTGCCAGACGACCGATCAGCATCACTTTGTTGAGATTAGCCATTGTTTCTTCCTCCTTACTTGCGAATAACCATGCAACGCAGGATTCCGTCGGTGATTCCCATAACACGATTGAGCTCGGCAGGGAAATCGGCATCCGACTTGAAGTTAACCAGAACATAATAGCCTTCGGTCTTGTGATCGATCTCATAGGCCAAGCGGCGCTTGCCCCACTCGTCCACAGACTCGACCTCGCCGTGCTTTGCGATCAGATCGGAGAACTTCTGCACCAGAGCAGCGGTTTCCTCCTCGGTCTTGAGCGCATCGATGACATACATCAATTCATAAGCGTTCAGGGTCT
The DNA here is from genome assembly GCA_045591385.1 of Eubacteriales bacterium. GTDB lineage: Bacteria > Bacillota > Clostridia > Oscillospirales > UMGS1783 > CAKSHC01. Next base: position 3,792 of record JAZNSU010000110.1, on the reverse strand, counting down.
TTTCCATGTTGTATTGCACCTCCTTTTGGACTTTTGGCTCCCGTAGGAGCAAGGATTAACAGATATATTATACCGAAAAAAATTATTTTGTCAAGAGTGTTTTCAGATATGCCGTAAATTCTTCGCCGATCTCGGGGTGTTTCATCGCCATTTCCACGCCCGCCTTGGCCACTTCCAATTTATTGCCCATGTCGTAGCGGGTGCCGATAAAGTCCACACCCGTCATGCCGCCGTTTCTGGCTAATATGCACATGGCATCGGTCAACTGGATCTCGCCGCCGGCACCGGGTGCGGTGTGGTCGAGAATATCATAAATATCAGGCGTCAGCAGAACACGTCCCAAAATGGAATAGAGCGAAAACTCCTGTCCGGCCGCCGGCTTTTCGATCATGTCAGTCACATTAAACCAACGCTCTCTTTCAAGAGGATCCACCTTGAGCGAACAGTAGCGGGATACCTGCTCCTTGGTCACCTGCTTAATGCCGCAAGCCGCCTTGCCGGTGGCTTCATAGGCCTCAATCAGCTGACCGCATACGGGCGGCTCGCCCACGATCACGTCATCTCCGTACAGGACCGCAAACGGCTCATCCCCCGTAAAGGAACGGGCGCAGGACACGGCGTGCCCCAACCCGCGCATCTCCTTTTGCCGGATGAAATAGAAATTGGCCATGCCCGCAATGCCGAGCAGTTGCTCCAATTCCTTGTTCTTGCCCTTGGCGGCCAGATTGGACTCCAGTTCGGGCAAACGGTCAAAATGATTCTCGATCAAGTCCTTGCCTCGTGACACGATAATTAAAATATCGGTAATGCCCGACGCCACCGCTTCTTCGGCAATGTACTGAATAGACGGCTTGTCCACGATCGGTACCATCTCTTTGGGCAGCGCCTTGGTCAGCGGCAACATCCGCGTGCCGTATCCGGCGGCGGGAATAACTGCCTTGGTAACTTTCTTCATAATATAATTCCTTTATCTGATCAATAAAGATTTTCCTGTCATCTCTTCCGGCTGAGGCAGGTTCATCAAGTCCAGCATGGTGGGTGCCAGATCGGCCAGCACACCGCCGTCTTTGAGTGAACCGTACTCATTGATGAGCAACAGGGGAACGGGATTGGTGGTATGAGCCGTGAAGATTTCACCCGTCTCCTCGGCCATCTTATCGGCGTTGCCGTGGTCAGCTGTCAGCAGAATCGTGCCCTTGGCATCCAGCATCGCCTCGACAATACGACCTACGCAACCGTCTACCGCCTCCACAGCGGCCACAGCGGCATCGTATACACCCGTGTGTCCCACCATGTCGCAGTTGGCGAAGTTGAGAATGATCACATCGTACTTATCGGCCTTGATCGCCTCGATGACCTTGTCGGTCACTTCAGGAGCGCTCATTTCGGGTTGCATATCATAGGTAGCCACCTTGGGAGAGGCCACCAAAATGCGATCCTCACCTTCATAGGCCTCCTCACGGCCACCGTTAAAGAAGAAGGTGACGTGAGCGTATTTCTCGGTCTCGGCAATGCGCAACTGCTTCTTGCCCAGTTTGGAAAGATACTCGCCTAAGGTATTGGTCAAACTCTGCGGCTTGAAAGCCACCTCGACATTCGGCATGGCCGCATCATACTGGGTCATGCAGACATAATTGACATTCTTCTGGCCACACTTGCGCTCAAACCCGCTAAAATCGGGATCAACAAAGGTGCGGGTAATCTCACGGGCACGGTCAGGACGGAAGTTGAAATAAATGATGCTATCCCCGTCAGCAACGGGAGCACCGCCCTCAATTACGCAGGGTACCACAAACTCGTCCAGTACGCCGTCTTTGTAAGAATTCTCTACGGCGCAGATCGGACAAGCGGCCTGAGCGCCCTCGCCGCAGGCAATGGCATCATAGGCCTTGACCACGCGCTCCCAACGGTTGTCGCGATCCATGGCGTAGTAGCGCCCCATCACGGTGGCGATCTTGCCTACGCCGATCTCCTCACACTTGGCCATCAGTTCCTTAACATAGGAAAGACCTGAATCGGGGGGGACGTCGCGCCCGTCCAGAATGGCGTGCACGTAGACCTTGGAAAGCCCACGGCGCTTAGCCATCTCCAACAACGCATACAGATGCGAATTGTGGGAATGTACCCCGCCGTCGGAGAGCAGTCCCGCCAAATGCAACGCACCGTCGTTCTTAATACAGGCATCCATTGCGGCACACAGCGCCTCGTTCTCAAAGAAATCGCCATCCTGCACCGCCTTGGTAATACGGGTCAACTCCTGATAGACAATGCGACCGGCACCAATATTGGTGTGTCCGACCTCAGAATTGCCCATCTGCCCGTCAGGCAGACCCACCGACATTCCCGATGCGCCCAGTAAGGTCTGCGCACAGGAGGAAAAGAGGGTATCCAAATGGGGCGTGCGGGCGTTGGCAATGGCGTTATGTTTGGAGGGTTCGGTAATGGCAAACCCGTCCAGAATCATCAGCATTAAGGGTTTCATGCGTCACCTCAGCGGCTGCCGGCCGATACGATGGTGGAGAAATCGGGAGCCTTCAAGGAAGCGCCGCCGATCAGACCGCCGTCAACATGATACTTGCTCAGCAGTTCGGCACAGTTGCCGGCGTTCATCGAGCCGCCGTACTGAATGGTAACAGCCTCAGCCGTATCCGCATCGTACAGTTCCGAAAGAACCTGACGGATGATGCCGCAGACCTCGTCAGCCTGATCGGACGTCGCCGTCTTGCCGGTGCCGATGGCCCAGATGGGCTCATAAGCAATAATGATTTTCTGTACCTGAGCGGCGGTAATGCCTTTCAGGGCGATCTTGATCTGGGAACGCACCCACTCACCGGTCACGCCGTCCTCACGCTGGGAGAGGGACTCGCCGCAGCAGAGAATGGGAGTGATGCCGGCACCCAGAGCCGCATGTACTTTCTTGTTTACCGTTTCATCGGTTTCGCCGAAATACTCACGGCGCTCCGAGTGGCCGATAACCACATACTCGGCGCCAATCTCCTTAAGCATATCAGCGCTCACCTCGCCGGTGTAGGCACCCTTGGGCTCAAAATGCAGGTTCTGCGCACCCACTTTGATGTTGGAATCTTTGCAGGCGGCAATGACCACCCGCAGGTCAACATAAGGCACGCAAACGACAACGTCACAGTCAGCATCTTTCACCAGCGGCTTTAACTCCTCAATCAGTTTCAGAGCCTGAGAGGGGGTGTTGTTCATCTTCCAGTTGCCGGCAATAACCGTTCTTCTCTTTAACTTATTCATGTTCATTACTCCTTATCATTCAAAGCGGCAATGCCGGGCAGTTCCTTGCCCTCAAGGAATTCGAGAGAGGCGCCGCCGCCGGTCGAAATGTGGGTCATCTTATCGCCAAAGCCGAGGGTGTTAACCGCCGCCGCGCTATCGCCGCCGCCGATCACGGTAACCGCATCGGTCTCGGCCATCGCCTTGGCCACCGCCATGGTGCCCTTCGCTAAGGTCGGATTCTCAAACACGCCCATCGGGCCGTTCCATACGACAGTCTTGGCAGATTTCACGGCCTCGGCATACAGAGCCGCCGTCTTCGGTCCAATATCCAAACTCATCTTGTCGGCCGGAATCTTGTCGGCATCGACAACTTCTACTTCGATCTCGCCGTCAATCGGATCGGGGAAGTTCTTGGCAATGGTGCAGTCAACCGGCAAAAGGAGTTTTACGCCCTTCTCCTCAGCCTTCTTCATCATGTCGCGGCAGTAGTCGATCTTGGTCTCATCCAGCAGGGAAGTACCCACCGTATAGCCCTTAGCGGCCAGGAAGGTG
>JAZNSU010000109.1:0-2741 GCA_045591385.1 Eubacteriales bacterium | reverse complement strand
GACGGCACCCGCCCGCTTTGGCGGGGGATGCCGAATTTATCCTTAAAATCGGTTTGTATATGGGCTATGATCTTCATTCGACTATGGTACGGATCCAGCCTTCGGGACCTTCCATCTCGCCCATCTGAATCCCTCTTAAGGTATCGTACAGTTTCTTGGTATAGGGACCCATTTCCTCCATGCCGAAGACATACTCGGTATCGCCGTTGACAATCTTACCGACAGGAGAGATGACGGCGGCGGTACCGCACAGACCGCACTCGGCAAAGTCATTGAGTTCCTCCACGGCGACGGGGCGTTCTTCTACCGTAAGGCCCAGTACATCCTTGGCTACGGTGAGCAGGGAACGGCGGGTAATCGAGGGCAAAATGGTATCGGACTTAGGTGTTACCACCGTGCCGTCCTTCTTTATTAATATAATATTGGCCCCGCCCGTTTCCTCAATGTAGCTACGGGTGGCCGAGTCGAGATAGACGTTCTCGTCATACCCCTTATGGTGGGCATCGACGATGGCGTGCAGGCTCATGGCATAGTTGAGGCCTGCTTTGATGTGGCCAGTGCCACGGGGAGCGGCACGGTCAAAATCGGAAATACGCAAAGTCAAAGGCTTCACGCCGCCCTTGAAATAGGGGCCGACGGGAGAAACGAAGACACGGAACTGAAACTCGGTAGCGGGTTTGACACCCAGCACGGCATCGCTGCCGAACATGAAGGGACGGACATAGAGCGAAGCGCCGGTGCCGTAGGGCGGGACATAGTCGGCATTCGCCTTTACTACCATATCGATGGCTTCCAGAAACTTTTCTTCGGGAAATACGGGCATTTCCATACGGCGGCAGGAATCGGCCATACGGGCGGCATTGAGGTCGGGACGGAAGGTGACGATGCGGCCGTCCTTGGTGGTATAAGCCTTCAGACCCTCAAAAACGGTCTGGGCATACTGCAGTACGCAGGCACATTCGGTCATGGTGATGTTGGCTTGATCGGTCAAGCCACCCTGTTCCCAAGCGCCGTTTTTATAGTTAGCAACATAGCGGTGTTCGGTTTGGGTATAGCCGAAGCCGAGGTTGCTCCAATCGAGATTTTTACTCATGATCTTACCTCCTTAGGGGAATGGAAAAATTATAGCACCGCAAAAACCACCTGTCAATAACATTACAGGTCAAACGAGTTTTTATCGTGCAGCGCGTCCAGCATAACGGTGGCCGAGCAGGTATTGGTGGCCAAGGGGATACGCTGGACATCGCACAGGCGCAGAAGTGCCGACACATCGGGCTCATGAGGCTGGGCGGTCAGCGGGTCACGCAGGAACACCACGAAGTCGATATTGCCGTCGGCGAGCATAGCGCCGATCTGCTGGTCTCCGCCCAAGGGGCCGCTTTTCATACGATGGATGCTAAGTCCCGTTTCGCCCATGATGAGGGTGCCGGTGGTGCCGGTGGCATACAGTTCGTGGCGGGAGAGCACCTCTTTATACTTCTTGGCTAATTCAATAATTTCATTTTTCTTCTTGTCGTGAGCAATTAATGCAATTTTCATAACTCGATCCTTTCGAATATATTACGATATTCTTAAAATAACATAGAATAAGCCATCTGTCAAATTATCTATATGGACAACATGCGAAAAGTGTGGTATAATGTCGTAAAATGACGGACTCACTCCGTCAATAAATAAAAAGGAGAATCGTTATGAAGAAGATCGTATGTGCAATTCTGGCGTTATCCTTGCTTCTTTCCTTGGCTGCTTGCGGCTCAGGTGAAGTGAAGGCGGCGTCGCAGGAACAGTTAGACAAGTACGGATTTTCGGCCGCACAGGTAGACAAGACGCAGAATCTTGCCGTGACCTGGGATGCGGGCGAAGATCTCAAGTCGGTAGATGTTGCCGTGAAATATGGGGATATTTCACTAGGCGGGATCACCGAAGACGGCGCCGCCGGGCAGACCGAGGTTATGGCACGTTACGGCAAGTACAAACTGGACATTGTGTTCACCGAGAAGAACAACAAGAAATACAGTTTGGACTTTGATGTGACGTTGGCGGCTGATAAATATATCATCGCTCCCATTTCGGGTTCGATGCCGCAGTTGTATTTTACCCTGAATTTGGATGAAATTACAAACAACGGCGAAACGCCTGCCTTTGTATGGTTGGCTCGTCCCGACAGCTGGAACTGGGAGAATCTTCCTCAGAACGTATTTATGATGCCGACGGCAACTCGTGAGGAAGTGCTGACCCATAACAATTACGATCGCATGATGGAAGCGACCAAGGCCTACATTGCCGATCTGTATGCGGCTGATCCCAATGCCAAGTTTGAGTTATACATCAATGACTTTAACGCCTATGCTTATATTGATCTTTTGATCGGCAACGGCGTACCCGAGGAGAACTTTTATGTAACGCTTTTGTCTGACGGCGGTGCTTCCTATTCCGCTTTCAATGAGGCGTTCAATCCTGACGATACGGCTTTTGACGCCGATGCCAAATATGCGCAGATGGCGAAGGATCTGGATGCCGTGTATGGCGAGGTTAAGGAAGCCGGTGCTTACACCTATGACGGCGACTACACCGTTTCGACCGATGAATTTACGCAATACTGCTACGTCGCGGCTAAAGAGAAGACCAACGTGGAGTGGTGGGTATTGCGTCCCCGTGCCGGCGTGCTGTGTTCCCCCGATGAAGAGTTCATTGACCGTCTTTTGAATGAAGAAGTGAGCAAGGCGCCGTACGATGCCGAG
>JAZNSU010000108.1:0-4408 GCA_045591385.1 Eubacteriales bacterium | reverse complement strand
GATTTGACTAAGCGACGGAAGCAATCCCGAAAAATCAAAGGCGCCTCGGGTTGCGTACAAGTACAAGGCCAACACAGCCACAGCCGCAACCGCACCAGACAGAGCCGGCACACCCACGGTAACCGCCAGCGGTTTTTTTGCTTGGATGCAGACACGCATAGCAAGCACTAAGCCCGCCAGCAATGCCAGCGTTACCAAGGTATACCCTACTGAACCGGTACGCAGGTACAGAATGGGAGCCGACAAAAGCAAGGAAAAATAACCGACTTTATCCCAAATCAACGAACCGGCCAGTAGAAAGGCCGCAGCGACTGCGCAAACCAAGAGCAGCACCAGCGGATCTTTTGCACTAAGCAGAAGCACAATCCATCCGGCCAGACTATATAAAATTGACGGAAAAATACGTGGTTTGGTTTCCATAATAACTCCATGAAAATTCAAGTTCATTATATTATAGCATTTCAAAAGCAAAGAAACAAGTCGTAAAAGGCTGAATTTCTTGTGAAAAATAAAAAAAATTGCCGGTATCGAACGATACCGGCAACAATCAGCGGTTATTTACCGAGTCAATACATTCAAAACAACGGTAAGAATAACGAGCAGGAGCGATACAACGATCGTGATCTTATTATAGATCGAATTCTTGGTATTACCCATATTTCCCTGAAAAACGCTCTCACCGGAAAGGGCGCCCAGACCCGACTGCTTGCTCTGCTGAATCATGATAACAGCCAACTCAACCACGGCCAGTACAATATATACGATTCCAAGGATATTTACCCAAATATTATCTGTCATTTCTTTATTCCTCCATTCGACGTAGAGATATCATACCACAGGAAAAAGGAAAAAGCAAGAAAAACTTTCTTTTCCCCTGATAATTTTATTTTTCACCCGGCGAAACGACACGCGTTCCCGATATCAGGTCATGCAACATCCGCCCATCGGTAATAAAATACAAGACACAGCCAAGCCCGACAATACCAAGGGAAACAGCCATCACGACCGCTCGAATCAAAGCACGGACATACCCTACTCCGCCACCGGTACGAGTATTGACTACTTTTATTTTCAAACAACGCTGTCCCCATGTTGCCTGCCGTACTCCGCCAATCGTCCATGTAAAATAGAATAAAAATATAATTGGCAACACATAAAAAGAAACGGTGTATAGCCATTGAAACAGTAAAAACCACACGCCAAGTAAGATCAACAGATCAATTCCCATGGCCGCCGCACGGTCGGCAAAAGAAACGGCTTTATGCTGCGAGGGCAACTGCCCGCCTTCCTCGGTACGGTTCACCACAGCCCCACAAACGGGACATACACTGTCCTGTGCCGAAATATCCGAACCGCATTTAAAACAAAACATAATCTCACCTCTTTGTTTATTATATCATCTTTTTTCCGCTTGTAAAGCGTTGACAAGTGTTAAAAAAGCGAATAAAATATGAATAACAGGTGAGGTGACTGCATATATGCAACAAAATAACCGCTCTTTCCCCCGCCGCTTATGGCGCATTACTTGGATCTCTTTAATCGTTCTTTTTGCCGCTACACTAATCGGCGCCTTTCTCATTGCCGAGCCATGGGCATCGGATCCAACCGAGCACACCATAGCCCCCCAATCTTCTGATATGGGTTTGATCGAATTATCCTTGGGCGAAGAATATGTATTTGATATCCCGTTAGGGGCTAATGAGATTTTATCGGCCATTGATTCCGAACATCCCTCGGTTATTGAACCGATTGGTTATGGAGTGCGCGCCCGTGGGGCTAAAACTGAGGTTGCCGTTACGGTAACCACCCGCGAAGCAGTTATGTCGGGACAAAGTAAACGCATCCTCTTTTTCGGGCAGGACTATTCCGAACCTTATTATAATCTGCGCCGCGCGCTTCGGTCCTTTCTCGGCATCAATAATGCCTATACGCTACCCAATGAACTGCGGGTTCTTCATGTATATCATTATCGCTTTGTTGTTCCTGACTATCCCGTTCATGACGCCGGACACATCGAGATCGAGGTGGGCGAATATACCGATCTAGCCTTGCAGGGTATGGTAGATAATGTATATATCCTCCCCCGCATCGCCAATCCCTCGTTGATAGAAATGAAGCAATTAGTAACCAACAACGATTACCGACTCTTTGGCCTGACTTCCGGCGAAACCGAGATTATGGTGATGTATGGATTCTATACCGTACCCACCGATCCCAACAATACCAAACCCAAACAATTTGTTCCGGTACAGGCACAGCGCTATACCGTAACCGTAACGCCATAAAAAGAGGGCATCTGAGATGCCCTCTTTTTATTTATGCATTTCATTTTTCAGAATATCGGTTGCCGTGACATATCCCATCCACGCCTGCCGATACCACAACTCCTGCGGATCGGGTAATTCCTTACCGCTCAACGTGTCGGCATAGTAATCCAACAAAGCCGGATTCCTTACCAGTAGAGGTGCTGCCACCTGCGTAGCCAACAGACCATTTTTATAAACACCCTCCAAATCGCCTACCTTCTTATCGCTGTCAAACAACACATGCAAAAAAGCCGGTTCTTGGGTATCAATATGCAAGGAACTGTTATGCGCCCCTACAACCAGGTGGGAACTAAAAGGATTTTCTGCTAAGAGTTCCGTATAATTCCGTTTATCGTGCACCACAGCTTGTCCTTGCAGCAGTCCCAATCCCGGAACCGCTTCTCCGTCAAGCCCCACGATGGTCTGCATAGGCAGAGCCGCCGAAGAACCAACAAAAATCAGTTGTTTTCCGGCATCGTGATAAGCCAGAAAGGCATCCCGTAAGGCCTGCAGTTTCTTTGCCGCCACAAGCATTTTATTCTCAGTTCCTGCGCCAAAATAGATGAGGTCGGCCTGTCCGATCCCTTCCTCGGTCAACGGGAGAAGTTCCACATCCTCCCCTACGGCACACAGATAGGCGGTTAACAGTTGAATGTCCGCGTTCCCACCATAAAGATTTAACAGATCAGGGTATGCATGGATGATACGAATCATGCTTGCACCTCCTTAAGCCGTGAGGTAAATTTCCCTACATCGGTAAAACACGTCATAACATAAATATCACCTACGGCGTTCTCTTTCAAATCGGCCATCATCTTATCCAGATCGGGCTCCACCGTCATGCGATCCTCAGTGATACCCGCAAAATGAAGCCGCACCGCCACATCATAAGCAAACCGCCCCGAAACCAGCACCCGCGAAACATTTTTGGCCGGCTCAAAATCAATGTCCCACAACCATGACATATCGTTGGCTACATATTTACGGCTCAACTGATCTACGATCAGCACCAGCGTTGCATTCTCCACCCCATTCAACTGCGATAACGCTGCATTATAGGCCATGGAATTTTCGTGCTTAGTCAAGGTAAACAGACCACGATGGCCGTTCAGTTCAAACTCATGCAAACGATCTCCTCGGATGATGAATTGGTCGAGGGCCTGTGCGGCATCTTTTTCTGCAAAGCCAAATGCCTTTACAAGCGTAGCGTACGCTGCAACAATGTTATAGGCGAAGTTACTGTTACACATTTGAGGCACAACAGAATACTTACCGTCCAGCACAAAGACTCCGTCTTGTACTAAAGTGATCTCGTGATCCACCTGTTTTCTGGCAAATCCGCAAGATGGACAATTGTAGTTTCCTATATGAGAAAAGACTCGGCTCTGATACGACATTTCGGCATAGCATACCGGACAATAGGCACCGTCATGATAGGCATGCGGTGTGCCCTCTTTTTCGGGGAAGACATCTGCCGATAATCCGTATCGCACAGCGGGGCGGCCGACGGCCAAACCGGCCGATACAGGTTCATCGGCATTGATGATCAATACCGTTTTTTCGGGTAGTCCCTTGGCCAATTCCTTGCGCACAAACTCACTATGTCCGTTTCGGGTCATCTGGTCGCGATAAAGGTTGGTTATTAACATATAATCGGGCGTAATCTGCGTGAATGTATACTGACAGAACCGTTCATCGCTTTCGATCAATGCCATATCCGCCTTGACCTTGCCGCCCAGCGTGCAATGACTTAAAAACATGGCCGTAACCCCTTGGATCTGATTGGAACCCTCGGTGTTGCAAATCACATTCATACCGGCGTTCCGCAACGCCGAATAGATCATCTGCGTTGTAGTCGTTTTCCCGTTAGAACCGGTAACAGCCACAATTTTTTTCGGCATCTGCATTCGTCTGAGCAGATCGGGGCAAACTTTCAAGGCCACGCCACCGGGAAAGGAGGATGCGCTTCGACCGATCAAGCGTATGGCCAAGCGTGTCATTTTACCGGCTGCAATCGCCAACATCATACGAATATCCATAAAAACCTCCGTTATTTTGCTAATATCTATATTATATCTTTCTTATTTACTTGTCAACTCTTG
>JAZNSU010000107.1:0-5675 GCA_045591385.1 Eubacteriales bacterium | reverse complement strand
GGACCGAGGGCATAGCCGATACGCCACCCCGTCATGGCAAAGGCTTTGGAGAAGCCGTTGACCACGATCGTGCGTTCCCACATCCCTTCGATCGAGGCGATGGACACATGGGTGCCGCCGTAGGTGAGTTTGGCATACAATTCATCCGAGAGCACCATAATATCGGTACCCCGCAACACCTCGGCAATGGCCTCTAAATCTTTCTTTTCCATGACCGCGCCTGTAGGGTTGCCGGGATAGGGCAAGATCAATAATTTGGTTTTGGGCGTAATGGCGGCGCGCAGTTCCTCGGCCGTCAAACGAAATTCGTTCTCCGCTTTGGTAGCGATGCCGACGGGGACGCCGCCCACGATCTCGGTCAGCGGCGCATAGCAGACAAAGCTCGGTTCGGGAATGATGACCTCATCCCCCGCACCAACGAGAGTGCGGATGCACAGATCAATGGCTTCCGAGCCGCCGACGGTGACCAAGGCATGGGTTTCATCGGGATAGTGCACGCCGAAATTGCGCTCATAATATTTGCAAATACCGCGGCGCAGTTCCAGCATGCCGGCATTGGAAGTATAGTAGGTATGTCCCTTGACCAGCGAATCGATGCCCGCTTCCCGCACATTCCACGGGGTAATAAAATCAGGCTCCCCGATCGAGAGGGAGAGTACATCGTCCATCGTAGCGGCAATATCGAAAAATTTCCGAATGCCGGACGGTTTGACCCGCTGTACCCTTTCCTGTATCAAATTCTCGTAATTGATCATAGAGTAAAGCCTCTTTCGTCCTTCTCTTCCTGTCCGCAATGGATGCCCTCGTATTTATAGCGGCGCAGGACAAAGTGGGTCGCGGTACCCATGACCCCGTCGATCGCCGCCAATTTCTCGGCCACAAACAGTGCCACTTCATGCATGCTCTTGCCCTCGACCTCGGCGCACAGATCAAAGCCGCCCGACATCAGCGACACGCTGCGCACTTCGGGGAACTGGGCAATATGGCGGGCAACACGCTCAAAACCATGACCCTTATAGGGCATGACCCGCACCTCGATCAGGGCGCGCACCGGCACGTCCTCGCACTTTTCAGGGTCGAGCAGGGCACGGTAGCCCAAGATGCTGCCCTTTTCCTCATGTTCGGCAATGGCCTTGGCCACCGCCTCCTCGGTCATATTCAGTCGCTGTGCGATCTCGGCGGCGCTCAAACGCGCGTCCTTGCACAATAGTGCTAACACCTTATCCATCTTTCTTCTCCTTTCAAATTCGGACAAAACGCGGTGTACGGTCCTCATACACCGTGACATACGCAAACCCGACACGGCGCAGCAGTTCCTGTGCCTGCTCGGCTCCTCGGCCGATATTCTCCTTTTGATGGGAGTCGCTGCCGATGGTGACGATCTTACCGCCCAAGCCTTTATACAGACGCAACACCTCTTCATCGGCCTGCGGTTTGCCGACAGGCGCAAACAGTCCTGCCGTATTGACCTCAATGCCCTTGCCTTTGGCAATCAGTTTCACAAACAGATCGGTCAAGTGGGGGTAATATTTTTTGACATCCAAGGTCACACCCTGCTTAGCGGCGTAGCGCTCAAAATAATTGATATGCCCCAGCACATCAAACTTGCCCCACTCCACCATTTCGTCCAGTTCATCGTAATACTGTTTCAAAACGGCATCCAGATCGGCGGCACGATAGTCCAGATCGTAAAAGTCCTTGTGGCCTCTGACGTTATGAATGGAACCGATAACGAAGTCAAACTTGCCATCGGCCAGCGCAATCTCGGCCATGCCCCGATTGTGGATGGGCTCGCCCAGTTCTACGCCAAAGCGCACGGTGACACCCGTGCGGTTTTGCGCCACGGCTTTGAGGTAGTTATCCCGCATCACCGATATCGGCTGATTGGTGCAGGGGTATTCACCGCCGCACTCATAATGGTTGGTAACACAGATATCATTCATTCCTTTGTCGGCGGCTGCTTGGATAACGTCTAACAGGTCGTCTTTTCCGTCGAAACTGGGCGCCGTATGGAAATGATAATCGCTTTTGAACATGATTTCCCTCGAAAAAATAAAAAATTTACAGAAAATGAGTTTGCAAGATCGGTAAACTATGGTATATTATATTGTAACATAAGAAAAAAACGATATCAATCCTTTTTTTGAGAGGTGTGAAAATAATGCTCACCAATATTGCCCGTTGCGCCGTCATCTCGGCGCCGCTGACCCCGTTTGATGTCGATTCCAATCTGTCGGCCATGTCGGTTGCCGCCGATAAGGTATTGCCCGCTCGTCCGGACATGATGGTCTTCGGCGAGTTGTGCTTGTGCGGGGCTTCCTGCGGTCATCTGCTTCGGCAACAAAAATTATTGAATGACTGTTTGGCCGCCGCTGTGCGGTTTGCCGAACTGTATAAACTGTCGGATACCCTGTTCCTGCTGGGTCTTCCCTTGGCCGTCGGGCGCAAGGTGATCAGTGCCGTGGCCGTTATCAAGGGCGGGCGCATCCATATGTTTGCCGCATCCCGTTCCGATTTGTTAGACAAGTTAGAACATGATCAGACGGTTTTGGTGAGCGGGCAATCGGTGCCCGTTGCTGTTTCTCCCGTAGTCAGACATAACGGCATTCACATTGCCGTTGTTCCCGGTTTGGATGCTTCACAGTCGCCCGAACCGATTTGTGCCGATGTGGTCGCTTCGCCTACCTGCGCGCTTTCCGATCCGGCTCGCGATTACATGATGGGCGCACGGGTCTCGGCTCTTTCTCGGATGCTGGGCGCCGGTTTGGTGCTTTGTGCCGGTGGTATGGGAGAATCGACCTACCATGGCATTTATAAAAATCTCGGCGGTATCTTCGAAAACGGCACCGCCCTCGGTTTCCAATACGATTTTGAGCCGTTGGTGCTGGTGCGGGATATTGATATGGATCTACTCCCCGCCAAGGAGCCGACGGATGTGCTAGATCTGGGCGGCGAGAATTTGACCCGTCAGCGCCTCAACCGCCATGTGTCCAAAAATCCGCTTTTGCCCGAAAACAATCGGGAGCGTGTATTGGATGACATGGCCGATACCCAGATTCACGGTCTGGCCACCCGCATGAAGCCTACCCATCTGAAGAAGATGGTCATCGGCGTTTCGGGCGGCATTGACAGCACCCACGCCTTGCTGGTTTGCGCCGCGGTGTGCGATCGGCTGGGGATGGAGCGCAGCGATATTATTGCCGTCTTAATGCCGGGATTCGGCACAAAATCGGGCAGCCGCAACCTCTCGGAACAGTTGGCACAGGAGATCGGAGCTACCATTCGGGTAGTATCGATTGCCGATAGTGTCAATCAGCATTTTAAGGATATTTCTCATGATCCGCTCAACCTCAACGCCACCTACGAAAATGCGCAGGCTCGTGAGCGCACGCAGATCCTCTTTGATATTGCGGGGGATAATGACGGGTTGGTGATCGGTACGGGCGATCTGTCCGAGATCACCTTGGGCTGGTGCACCTTTGGCGGCGATCATCTGTCGGGGTACAACGTCAATGCTTCGCTCACCAAGTGCATGGTCACCGAGGGGGCACGGGCGCTGGCTCGCCGTCTGGGCGGCCGTCTGCCCGCCATTGTGGGCGAGATTGCCGATGCGCCTCCCTCTCCCGAACTGTTGCCTGGCGATCAGGTTACCCAAAATATCATCGGGCCGTATGAGTTGCATGATTTCTTCTTATATTACTATGTGCGCCACAACATGGCGCCCGATAAGATCATATCCTTGGCCTTGCAAGCCTTTGAGGACAGTTACGAGGACAAAGTGATTCGCGCCACCTTCGAGATCTTCCGCCGTCGCTTTCTCACCTCGCAATTTAAGCGGGGCTGTTCGGCCGAGGGTGTATTCTTCGGAGATGTGTCCCTCTCGCCCATGTCCTACCATTTCCCGTCCGACCTGCCTACCGTAAATTTCTAAAGGAGATACCAAAATGAAAGCCGTAATTACCGTTGTGGGTGCTGACCGTGTCGGCATCATCGCTCACGTATCCAACAAATGCTTGGAATACAATGTCAATATTCTCGATATTACCCAGCACGTTGTGGACGAATATTTCACCATGACCATGGTAACCGATATTGAAAAGGCCACCGTGCCCTTTACCGAGTTGGTTGATGTTATGACCGCACTCGGCAAGGAACTGGGCTTGGTCATTCATACCATGCACGAAGATATTTTCAATTTCATGCACAAGATCTGAGGAGAAGCCATGTTAGAGCATTACGATATACTGGAAACCATACAGATGCTCAAAGAGGAGCATTTGGATATCCGCACCGTCACCATGGGCATCTCCCTGCTCGACTGTGCGCATGAGGATTTGGACGTTTTCTGTCAGCGGATTTATGACAAAATCACCAAAAGTGCCGAGTTTTTGGTGCCCCGTGCCTGCGATATTGAGAAGAAATACGGCATACCCATCATCAATAAGCGGGTTGCCGTGACCCCGATTTCCATTGCGGCCGCCGCCTGTAAGGATGACGACTATGCCAAGATCGCACAGACTCTTGACCGTGCCGCCGCCACCCTCGGCATCAACTTTATCGGCGGGTATTCGGCTCTGGTTCACGGCGGTTTCACCGATTCCGACCGCAAACTGCTCGCTTCCATCCCCGAAGCCCTTTCGACCACCAACTGCGTGTGTTCCTCGGTCAATGTGGCCACCTCCCGCAGCGGTATCAACATGGATGCGGTGGAAATGATGGGGCGCATCATCAAAGATACCGCCACCCGCACCGCCGATCGGGATTCGATCGGTTGCGCTAAGCTCGTGGTCTTTGCCAACGCTCCTGAGGATAACCCCTTTATGGCGGGTGCCTTCCACGGCGTCGGTCAGCCTGAGCGAGTCATCAACGTTGGCGTGTCGGGTCCCGGTGTGGTACGCTCGGCCGTGGCCAAAGCCGGCGACTGCTCGCTGTCCGAAATTGCCGATATTATTAAGAAGACCGCCTTTAAGGTCACCCGCATGGGACAGATGGTGGCGCACGATGCCGCCGAAGCGCTGGGTGTACCCTACGGCATTGTCGATCTATCTTTGGCGCCCACGCCGGCGATCGGCGACTCGGTGGCGCACATTCTCGAAGAGATGGGCTTGGAAACCTGCGGCACCCACGGCACCACGGCTTGCTTGGCCATGCTCAACGATGCCGTTAAGAAAGGCGGCATGTTTGCTTCTTCCTTTGTCGGCGGTCTGTCGGGCGCCTTCATTCCCGTTTCGGAAGATGCCGGCATGATCGATGCCGCCCGTGCGGGCGTGCTCACGCTGGATAAACTGGAGGCCATGACGGCCGTTTGCTCGGTGGGTCTGGACATGATCGCCGTCCCCGGCGACACCCCTGCCGAAACCATTTCGGGCATCATTGCCGATGAGATTTCCATCGGTCAGGTCAACCACAAGACCACCGCCGCCCGCCTGATTCCCGTTGTGGGCAAAGGCGTGGGCGAAGAGGTTGAGTTCGGCGGCTTGCTGGGCAGCGCCCCCATTATGCCGGTGCACCCCCAGTCTTGCGCCCGCTTCATTCACCGCGGCGGCCGCATCCCCGCCCCCACCACCGCACTGAAAAACTAAAATTACATAATAATAACCCGCTAGCCAATCGGTTAGCGGGTTTTATTTATCTTCTGAAAATAACAACACATCTTCCACCCGACAATGCAGGAT
>JAZNSU010000106.1:0-6580 GCA_045591385.1 Eubacteriales bacterium | reverse complement strand
AGCCGGCATCTCAGCCAGGTCGGCAGGCACCGTCCAGTCAAGAGTGATGTTGGTAAAGGGCGCCTGCGTACCCCAACGGGACGGGGTGTTCACGCCGTAGATAAAGGACTGGATGCAGTTCTTCACCTCATGATAGGTCAGATTATCGGCCTTCACGAAAGGCGCCAGATAGGTATCAAACGAGGAGAAAGCCTGTGCGCCCGCCCACTCGTTTTGCATGATGCCCAGGAAGTTGACCATCTGATTGCAAAGGGAAACCAGATGCTTGGCAGGAGCCGAGGTGATCTTGCCGGGCACGCCGCCCAGGCCTTCGACGATCAACTGTTTGAGACTCCAGCCGGCGCAATAACCGGTCAGCATCGATAGGTCGTGAATGTGAATATCGCCGTTGCGGTGTGCGTTGGCAATCTCGCTGTCGTAAATCTCGCTGAGCCAATAGTTGGCGGTAACCGCGCCCGAGTTGGAAAGGATCAGACCGCCGACCGAATAGGTAACGGTGGAATTCTCCTTCACACGCCAGTCGGTAACCTTAACATAACTGTCAACCACCTGCTTGTAGTCGAGAATGGTGGACTTCATGTTGCGGATCTTTTCTCTCTGCTTACGGTAGAGAATATAGCACTTGGCCACGTCGGCATAGCCGGCGGCGATGAGCACCGACTCCACCGAGTCCTGAATGGCCTCAACGGTAACCACCCCGTCTACGATCTTGGGCTCATAATCGGCCGTAACCTTCAGAGCCAGCAAGTCAAGGATGTCCTGCGTGTACTGCTTGCCTTGCGCCTCGAAAGCCTTGCCAATGGCGGCGCTGATCTTGGAAATGTTGAAATCGACCACTTGGCCGTCGCGTTTGGTAACCTGATACATCGTTACACTCCTCGTATTCCTATATTTTTTACATAGGGCTTTGCCACCGCGGCAAACCGTTGCATCTCTTGTGCAGAGAATGCCGACAATCCCGACCCGCCCTGATCACCGGGATCGACATATTGCTGAAGGAAATACTGTCCGGCACCCTCGATGAGCCTTGCCGCCTCGGCTATATCCGACTCCTCGTGAATCCCCCGAACCACGGTGGTGCGAAACTCGTAATCGACCCCGCCGCCCATCAAGAGCGCAATGCTCTCTCTGACCGGCTGCATATCCACCGTGTCCAGCCCGCAGGCTTTCGCATACCCCTGCGGCGACGATTTAATGTCCATCGCCACATAATCGACCAATCCCTGCTCCATCAGAGCCGAGAGCCGATCGGGTAAAAAGCCGTTGGTGTCCAGTTTTACGAGATACCCCATCTCCCGCACACGCGAAAGAAAGTCCGAAAGACCTGCCTGCAACAACGGCTCGCCGCCGGTGACACACACACCCTCCAGCAACCCCTGCCGCTTGGCTAAAAATTGAAAGAACTCCGCTTCATCCAGCGCCGCCCCCGCATCGCCGAAGGCCAACGCCGCATTGTGGCAGAAGGGACAGCGCAACTGACATCCCGCCGTGAACACCGTGCAGGCCGTTCGCCCCGGAAAATCCAACAGCGTCAGCTTCTGTAACCCATGAATCTTCATCATTTCCGCCTTTCTTATCGGTATTTCGCATCTTTTCCCATAATACAAGATGTTGACATGATTATACCAAATTCGGACTATATCTGTCAATATCTTGTGCCAACATTTCCATGTAAAATTTCTATGCCAATCCCACACCCCCTTTTGGTCAGGTTGCACAAAAGGGCAGGAAAGGTTATCCCTTTCCTGCCCTTATTATAGAAGGTTTGGTAATATAATCATCGGCACCCACGGCCAGTCCGGCGATCTTATCCCCGTCCGATTGCCGTGCCGTCAAAAACAAAATCGGAAAGGTGTGCTTCTCCCGCAAGCGGGCGCACAGGGTAAATCCATCCATCTACAATTCGCATATCCTCACCCCTTTTCTCCAGTATAGCATATCCGCCATCGAAAATCCTTACTTTTTTCTTACGCTCGACTTTTTATTGCCAAACCGTCGATTTTGTGGTATGCTAAGAAAAAACGCAAGGAGTTGATACTATGGCACGAGGAAACGGCGGTCTGACCTCCCCCTCGGTACGCACCCTCATTCTGTCCCTGCTCATCGTGGTGCTGGGCGTCGTCGGCCGATTTATCCATATCCCCTTTATCAGCGATTACAGCTTCTGGCTCCCCGTCGCAGGCTTTTCCCTGTTGATGCTGGGCAGTCTGTTTCGTGGTCTGTAAGAACTTATTAATTTTTTGTTTACAACTTTGACAAAGTATGGTATACTACGGGTAGAGATTAGAACTTTTTCATCATTCTTTTCATTCCTTTGACAAAGGTGCCCGCAGTTTTCGGGCATCTTTGTTTTTTTCGGAGGAAAATTATGACCTATACCTATAAAACTCGGGGCACCTGCTCCACCGCCATCACCCTCGATCTGGATGGCGACGTCGTCCGTAATGTAAAATTCTTGGGCGGCTGCAACGGCAACCTCAAAGCCATCGGCAAATTGGTCGAGGGCATGACCGTCGATCAGATCGAACAAACCCTTTCGGGCAACACCTGCGGGCCCCGCCCCACATCCTGCGCCGACCAACTGGCCAAAGCGGTGCGCGAAGCCCACACCAAACTTACCGTCGGATGAGCCATAGGCTCATCCGATTTTTATTGATGTTTCCTCACCGCAACAGCGAAAGTTTCTTGATTTTTATCTCAAAAATACGTATAATTATGGTAGAAATACACGCGAATAAACCCAACCGAAAAGGAGAAGATCGTATGACAAAAAGAAGATGGAACCGATGCATCAGTTTGCTGATGATCGCACTGATGTCCTTTACGATGGCAGGAACCGGCATTACGGTGGCGGCCGCCGGCGTAACGACGATAGCCCTCACCGTACCGCCCGAGCGTCTGTTGGCCGGCTCTGTTTATACCGATGCCATCTATGCCAACACCGACTGCGTAACCGTGAACAGCGGCAACTGCACCGTGGATACCATCGAATGGGTTGATGCCGGCGGCAATCCCCTGTCGGACGGCTCTCCATTTTTCCATGGGAATTTTTATGCCGTTAACATTATTCTAAAGGCAATCGGAGCCGATTTGTTTGACCCGAATGCAATCGTTACCGTCAACGGTGAACCGCTGGACGATTCCGCATATTTATCCCGCTATGATCCCTTCTATGACCGGATAGCCCTCTATTTTGTCTTTGAGGCGACCGCGAATCACTTCATCGGAACCATTGATCTTGTCGTGCCCGAAGCCGTGCCCGGCCATACGGCAGACCCTTACGGGTATACGCACAAAGAATCGGGAGTCGATCAATACACGGTAACCGGAGCCTGGTATGCATATGATTCCGCTGCGCAGCTGTACCTCCCCATGGCGTCCACCGACACCTTTCAGGACAACGGCGCCTATCACCTGCAACTCTCCTTTACCGCCGCACCGGGATGCGCATTCGAAGATCCCGTTATCCATACCAATAATACGTGGGTTCATCCGCATTACCTCGACCCTCATCATCTAATCGCCGATTTCTTTTATTCTTACGGAACCGAACTCGCTCTGGTGAGATTTACCGTTCCGGATCCGGAGATCGGACAGGCGTTTGACAACACCGTTCCGATTACGGCAACCGTACCCTCCGACAGCCATTATACGGTAAAAGGCAACTGGCGAGATGAGGACGGTCATTTCACCGGAACCTTCACCAAAGGAAAAGACTATTTCTTTGACTACACCGTCTGGGCCGATGACGGGTATTACTTTGCCGAGGATGTAGAAATGTACGCAAACGATTTCGATTTTGCATGGGTCAGCAGCACCGGCAAAACGATATCCAATGCCTACCGCAGATCCCTGAAGACCCAAATTGACGAAGTCACACTGACCCGCGTGCCCACGGCCGAAATCGGTAAACTTCTCTCGGCAGGAGATATCACGCTTGAGGTCCCTGCAGATGCCAAATACGAGGCAACGGCATTTTGGTTAGACGGCTCCGGCACCCTGCTGACCGCCGATCAAACGGCACAGAAAGGCGAACGGTATACCTTGGAAATTTGGATAACGGCCGATCCGGAGTATATTCTTGCCGCTCCCTACATTCTCAATATAAACGGCATTGCCCATCAGAACAGCGGCGGATATGCTGACGATGTCCATCTGATCGAATACTCTTTCTTAGATCCGATCCGACAGATCGAGGTGCTCGGCGCGGTCAAACCCGTTGTCGGCGAAACCCCCTCCACCACTACCGTGACGTCGGCCGATCCCGAAAAGTATGAGATCGTCAATGCAACATGGCTCAATAGCGAAGATCATTCGCCGGTAACCCAATTCGAGAACGGACACTCCTATATGCTGGAGGTCACGGTGGCCGCCAAGTCGGGCTACGAATTTGCCCCCAACGCGGTTTGGAAGATAGGCGAGAACCGCGGCAACACGCCCCCGTTCTCCGTATCGGATTGGATGATTTCCGCCGAATATTCCCTGAAAACGGTCATCCCGGAGGTTCGGATCAACAACATCCCCTCCGTAACGGTGGGGCAACCCGCCGTCACAGACGTTTCCGCTCCTGCCGGTGCCCATTACGACGCTGACGCCTCGTGGCTGGTATGGAATGAGAAGACCCAAATGTATGACCCGTTTTCCGGTATTTTTGAGCAGGGAAGAGTTTATCGATTGCTCCTGCGCGCATGGAGTCATTCCGGATATCAATTCAAAAACGGCATAACTGCCTATTATCTGGACGGCACCCAAAATTCGGATGCTGCCGTAGACGAGGATCTTAACCTGGTGCACCTCGCCATCGATTTCGACCCGCAGAACACCAAGTTGATCCATAAGGTGGAACTCCGTATCGATAAGCCGATAACGGGACATCACTCCAGCATAAGCCCGATCATCACCCTACCTCAAAACGTGAATTATGCTCAGATGGCAGACCGCAATCCGGACTGGTTTTTGGGCAACTGGCAAAACCCGCTGCCTTATGTTGGCTATTTTGAAGAAGGCGTCAACTACGGTACCACCTATACCTTGGTTGCCGATGACGGATATGCCTTTGCCGAAGATCTTGTAGTCATGGTCAACGGCATCATCCTTCCCGCCGAAGCTCTTGCCGACCGATCCTCCAAGATCGCTAACGGATTCTATTTCTTTGATATGACCTGTCAGCATATCTATGAAAACGGCAAATGCATCGCTTGCCACGCCGCCGATGCGAACATCCCCCAAACCGGCGACAACAGCCATCCGACCCTGTGGACCTCCCTTCTCTTCATCAGCGGCGGCGCTATCCTCACCCTGACCGCGGCTTGCAAACGAAGAAGATCCGCATCAAACTAAACCGAATACCCATAGGAAATCGCACACTCATGTGTGCGATTTTTTTGTATGTTTTTCAATTTCCTTTCATATAATAAAAGAAAAGAAAGGAAATGCGCCATGAACAATCCGCCGCCTCTCCAAGAAAAAGAGCAAAAATCCAAAGAACATTCCCGCTTTACGCCCCTCGACCAAAAAAATTTCCCCATACCCTCTTGACTTTTCCTGACTATTGTGTATACTATAGTCAGAATAGTCAAATATAGTCAAAGTCAAAAGGAGTAAAATCTATGGGATTGACCGATAATATTGCCGCATTCCTAATGGAATTGTTAGACGAGAGCACGGGCGAACTGGAAGTGCAACGGCAGGAGTTGGCGCAGCGCTTCGGCGTGGTGCCCAGCCAGATCAACTATGTGCTGGCCTCCCGCTTCCGTCCTGAGCAGGGCTACCGCATCGAGAGCCGTCGCGGCGGCGGCGGGTATATTCGCATTTATCGGGTGCAGGACAACGATGCGGGGCGCATCATGCACTTGGTCAACGCCATCGGCGAGAGTC
Organism: Eubacteriales bacterium; assembly: GCA_045591385.1. Lineage (GTDB taxonomy): Bacteria > Bacillota > Clostridia > Oscillospirales > UMGS1783 > CAKSHC01. The sequence goes on along the minus strand of JAZNSU010000106.1, from coordinate 703 downwards.
TTGATGCCGAAACGGCGAGCCAGCACCTCAAAAATCTGCTGGCCTATGACATTCTTACCAAGGAGCAATGCCGTCTGATCGCCGCCGCCCTCTCCGATCGGGCACTGGCGCCGCTGGCGAGAGCCGACCGCAATATCATCCGTGCCCGCCTCTTTAAAAATATGCTGGTTTCTACCATTTCTTAAAAAGGAGGAATGATTCCTATGTTATGTCAAAACTGTCATCAGCGCCAAGCTAACACCTTTATCTCCCGCACCGTCGGGGGGCATACTACCGAATTGCATCTGTGTGCCCAGTGCGCCAAGGAGTTGGCCTTTGATAAGGTTTCATTGCTGGGCTTTGACCTGCCGAAAACACGCCCCACCCGCCGCGCCTGTCCCACCTGCGGAGCAACGATGGACACCATCTCGGCCACGGGGATGCTCGGCTGTCCACAGTGCTACACCTTTTTTGAAAAGGAACTGACCCCCGCCATCACCCGCTCCCACGGCACCGCCACCCATACCGACACGACACCCGAACCGCCCAAAAAGAGCGAACGGGAGCAGCTGGAAGAGGAGTTGCGCGCGGCGATCGCCAAGGAAGAATTTGAACAGGCGGCCGCCCTGCGCGACCGCATCAAAGCCCTGAAAAAGGAGGAAGAACAATGAGTGCCGACCGCTATGCCGTATCCTCTCGGGTGCGCTTTGCCCGCAACCTCAAC